>CAVEIY010000179.1:2265-3746 GCA_963615825.1 Flexilinea sp. | reverse complement strand
GCCCCGGGCAGTGTGGAGAAAGTACTCCCGGAACACCACCCCCGCAGGGGTCAGACTGAGATTTCGCTTGCTGCTGCGGTCAAACAGAGAAAAGCCCAGCTCCTGCTCCAGCAGCTGCACCTGACGGCTGACCGAGGGCTGGGAGACATACAATTCCTCCGCCGCTCCGGAAAAGCTCATGGATTCCGCCACCTTGAGAAAATAGTTCACCTGCAACGATGTCATACCTGCCCCGCCCTTCTGTGTTTTCTTCATTTTACCGCATTTATAGCCATTTGGCTATAATAAATTTCACCAACTGGATATTGGAACGCAGCAAAATTCCGTGCTATTCTGTAGCCATAAAAACTCCCTTTGGAAAGGATCTATGGCATATGAATCGCTTTACAGGAAAAACAGCCATTATCACCGGCGCCAGCTCCGGAATTGGTGCATGCACCGCAAAAACGCTGGCAGCAGATGGCGGCAATCTGGTTCTGGCCGCCCGCCATCCGGAAAAGCTCCAGGCCATCGCCCAGGAATGCACTGCCCTCGGGGCACAGGTACTGACCGTGTGCGCCGACGTCAGCAAGGAAGCCGACTGCAACGCCCTTGCCAAGGCCGCAATGGATCGGTTTGGCGCCATCGACATTCTGGTGAACAATGCAGGAATTGCCGATAAGCACCGTCCCATTGACCGGCTGGATGTGGATTGGTACCGGTATGTGCTGGAAATCAACCAGAACTCCGTATTCTATATGATGCAGGCGGTACTTCCCCATATGAAGGAGGCCGGAAAGGGTTCCATTGTAAACATCTCCTCCATCGGCGCAGTTCGCTCCAACTCCGGTCTGGCCTACACCACTGCCAAAACCGCCGTCATCGGCATGAGCAAAAACGTTGCGCTGGAGTTTGCCGCCGGAAACATCCGGGTCAATGTGGTCTGCCCAGGCCCCACGCCCACGGCGCTGAATACGCCGGAGCAGATTGCCACCTTTGACTCCGACTTTGCCGCCCTATGCAACAGTCACATGGCACTGGAGGGGGTTCCCCAGTGCAGCGTTCAGGATCAGGCCAACGCCATTGCATTTTTCGCCTCGGATGCTTCCGCAGGCATCACCGGCCAGGTGCTGACTGTAGACCATGGCATGACAATCTAAACATATGTGAAAGGAGCGCATCCCATCGGATGCGCTCCTCAGCGTGTCAAAAAAGTCTTTTTGCCCCGTTGAGCTGCGGATTTTTGAACTCAAAAAGTCCAAAAATTCGTTTGATTGAACGCGAAGGGCTGGTCTTACCCCCCTTCACTCTTCCCCCTGCTGCTCAGTCACTTGGCAACTTTACGTAGTTCTTTGACAGTCTCAGGAGCGCATCCCATTGGATGCGCTCCCTCTGTTCTCTCGTCATACATACCCATACAGACCCCGAACCGAAACCTCGCCGGAATACACCACGCCGGTTTCCCCACTGTCATAGTGGACAATCAAGCCGCCGTTTTCGTC
>CAVEIY010000179.1:0-2255 GCA_963615825.1 Flexilinea sp. | reverse complement strand
ATGCAGTCCTGACGGTATCGCTCCAGCCATGCCTGCTTTCCGCTGACCAGCTCCAGGCTTACCCGATAGAGTGCCTTGGTCAGTTCCGCCGCCAGCAGACACCGGTCCACCGGATGCCCCAGCTCCAGCGCAAGGCTGGTTGCCATGGACTGAACCTCCGCAGGAAAATCCGAAAACTTGTGGTTGCAGTTGATTCCAATGCCGGTCACCAGATATTGCAGCGTGCCGCTTTCCCATTCCACGCTCATTTCCGTCAGAATGCCCACCAGCTTTTTTCCATTCAATATAATATCATTGGTCCATTTAATCCCCGGACGCACCCCTGCCGCCGCTTCAATGGCATCACAGGTTGCCACTGCTACCATAGCCGTCATATGGCTTACCTCCGCCGGAGCACAGTCCGGGCGGAGCAGCAGAGAATAATACAGTCCCACGCCTTTGGGCGATGCAAAGCTCCTTCCCTGTCGTCCTCTGCCCCCGGTCTGCTCATCGGACATGGCAACGGTCCCATTCTCCGCCCCCTGTCCCCCCAGCAGCTTTAAATAGTTGTTGGTGGAATCCACGGAATCCAGCACAATGACGTGTTTGCTCCAGGGATGATCTCCCAGCAGTGATAGAATCCGCTGCCGTTCCAGGGGTTCGGGCTGCTGGGTCAGCCGGTAGCCCAGACGGGTGGACGCCTCAATTTCATAGCCCTTTTCCCGCAGGCGGCTGATCTGCTTCCATACCGCCGCCCGGGTAATGCCCAGCTGACGGCTCATGGCTTCTCCGGAGAGATAGCGCTCCCCTGCCTGCTGCAGCAGAGACAGTACGGTTTCCTGTTCCATTGTAAACCTCACCTCAGTTTACATTGTATCATATTCCGTTTTTGTGCTCAAGTATCGCCGCTGACAAAAATTTTTCAGGGTGTAAAGTTTTTTCCCTTGACATACACTTAAAAATAGTGTACAATCTTGCCTGTTAAGTTTAAGACCTTTACAGCTGGCAGGAGGAGAATTCATGGAGCTGAGCACACTCACCCGCACCCTTCTGTTTGATACCTATGGCGATATGCTCACGGAAAAACAGCGGCTGTGCTTCGACCTCCGCTACAATCAAGACCTTTCCCTGGGTGAAATCGCCGAGCTGGAGGGCATCAGCCGTCAGGCCGTTCGGGACAACATTGTCCGCACCGAAGCCTTGCTCCAAGATATGGAGCAGAAAATCGGCGCAGTGGGGCGGCTCACCCGATTAGAAGCCGCCGAGCAGCAGCTTCAAGACGCCGCTCAGGCCGCGCTTGCGCTGGGCGAGGGTGGAAAGGCTGTGGCCCAGCAAATCTTATCCGCATTGAAGGCGCTAAAGGAGTGATCTCATGGCATTTGAAGGATTAACCGAAAAGCTCTCCGCTGCATTCAAAAAGCTCCGCAGCAAGGGCCGACTGACTGAGGCCGATGTAAAAGACGCCATGCGAGAAATCCGTCTGGCGCTTCTGGAGGCTGACGTCAGCTACAAGGTCGTAAAGGACTTTGTAAAAAAGGTTACCGAACGTGCCGTGGGCAGTGACGTACTGGAAAGCCTGACCCCTGCGCAGATGATCGTCAAGATCGTCAACGAAGAGCTGGTTGCGCTGATGGGCAGTGAAAACGCAAAAATCTCCATTGCCCCCAAGCCTCCCACCATTGTAATGCTGGTTGGTCTGCAGGGCGCTGGTAAAACCACCAACGGCGCAAAGCTGGCCGGTCTGATGAAAAAGGACGGCAAAAAGCCTCTGCTGGTTGCCTGTGACGTCTATCGTCCCGCTGCCATCAAGCAGTTGGAGGTTGTAGGCGGTCAGTTGGGTATCCCGGTGTTCCAAATGGGCACGGCAAACCCCGTTGACATTGCAAAGGCTGCGGTGGAGCATGCCAGAAAAGAAGGCTTCGACATGGTGTTCCTGGACACCGCAGGTCGCCTTCATGTGGACGATGCCCTGATGGAGGAGCTATCCAACATCAAGGAAGCCGTCCATCCCAATGAAATTCTTCTGGTGGTTGACGCTATGACCGGTCAGGATGCGGTCAATGCGGCCACCGCATTCAATAACCAGCTGGACATTGACGGTGTAATGCTCACCAAGCTGGACGGCGACGCCCGCGGTGGCGCTGCCCTGTCCGTCAAGGCCGTTACCGGAAAGCCCATTAAATTTGTGGGCACCGGCGAAAAGCTGGATCAAATTGAGCCGTTCCACCCCTCCCGCATGGCCTCCCGGATTCTGGGCATGGGCGACGTGCTGACGC
>CAVEIY010000178.1:0-3832 GCA_963615825.1 Flexilinea sp. | reverse complement strand
CGCAGAAGGAACTGAGCTATACCATTACCAAGCTTCACTCCGGCGGCAAGCTGGAGCTTCCCATGCCCAAGACCCGCACCTGTGACGACGACGCCGGAGATGCCGCCCATTTTATTTTCACCGACACGTTTCTCTCCGCCGTCACTGCCACCGTCGCCGGAAAAAAGGGCAGCAAGTATATTCTGGCAGACCTGAAGGATGTATCCGATCTTGTCACCACGCTGGACAAGACCACCCCCGCCGGTATCGCACTGGACGAAACCCTGTTCGGAAACAAGCCCAAGCTGGCAGATACTCAGCACTATTATGCCATTGATCTTGGTCCCGCTCCCATTTCCGCCTCTGAGGGGGAGGATTGGCAGACCGGCGATACGTTGCTGTTTTCCTACTTTACCCGCGGCACCGGTCAGACGCTTTCCGGCAGAAGCATGGAGATGTTTCACCTCCAGCTGCCAATGGCTGACAAAATGTACGCCACCGACTACTACTGCCGGGAAGGTACCGACGCCATCATCGACGTCTGGGAGAAGAACATCCTGGACGACGCGGAAATCCGCAGTCTAATGGAGCAAAACGGCGGCGCAATCTTTGAGGATTCCATTGAGCTGTTCTGCACCACCATTCCCTGGACCAACCGGTTTGCGTCTGAATTCAAGGCGCTGCGTGGCTATGATATCACCCCCTACCTGCCCATTCTCCAAAGTCTCAAGGGCAGCCCCCAGCGTTTTCTCACCGGACAGGGCATTGAGAAGAAGCTGGTAGACGACTACTACACTACCCTCAACGATCTCTATCTCCGGGATCATGTTCTGCGAATTCAGGATTGGACCCACAGCTTTGGCTGCCAGTACCGCGCCCAGTCCTATGGCGGCGACGTCAACACCTCTGCTGCCTCCTGCGTGCTGGACATTGCCGAAGGAGAAAGCCTGGGCTTTGGCGAAATGCGGGAGTATTTCCGCAACATCTCCGGCGGCGTTCATATGTCCGGCCGCAAGTTCGTATCCGACGAGGTGTTGGCCGATCTCATGAGCGGCTATCAGTTGGATTGGAAGCAGGCGGCAGGAACCTTTAATAGCAACTGGGCCGCAGGGGTCAACCGCATGGTTGTCCACGGTATGTCCTACGAAAAGGAAGTCTCCGGTACCTACAGTCAGTGGCCTGGCTGGCATGCCTTCCAGAATGCTTTTGCCGATCCCTGGGGCGAACGGCAGACCTATTGGTCCGAAATTCATCAGCTGTCCGATTTTGTCGCTCGAACCCAGAGCATTCTCCAGGGCGGCACCGCCAAAGTCGATCTTGCTGTATTCAAGGGGCAGCGCGCCTATGGCTGGGGCTATACCCGGCTGCTGGAGGACGGCTACAACTACGATATCATCTCCAATCCCCACTTGAAGCTCCCCACCGTAACGGTTCAAAACGGCGTTTTGTGCCCCGATGGTCCCGGCTACCGTGCGCTGCTGGTGGTCGAACAGGAGATGCTGCCCATTGATTCCGCCACCATCCTGTTGAGTCTGGCAAAGGACGGTCTGCCGCTTCTCTTCGTTGGGAAGCTGCCCCATTTGGCAAACGGCGCCAACTCCGACGATGCTGCCGCAGCAGCGCTGGTAAGCGCCATGCTGGAGCTGCCGAATGTCTATCATGTTGCCGATTTGGATTCCGTTCCCGCACTGCTCCGTTCCATCCACGTTCTTCCGCTGTGCGGCTATCATCAGCCTGGTCTAGAGCCGGTATGCCGTCAGGACGACGCGGTCACCTGTTACTTTGTCTACAATGGCAAAGCCCCCGTTACCACCGCTTTGACCCTTCAGGGCCGTGGAAAGCCCGTCCAGCTCAATCCTTACACCGGGACTGCAACTCCCATGGCTTATACCCAGGGAGATGGCTGCGTTACGGTTCAGGCAGCCATTGGCACACGGGATGCCGTACTGATTGCACTGGTCCCCGAAGCCGATGCACCGACAGCAAAGACTTATGGCGCACCGCTTGCCCTTTCTGTATTCAATACCACCGTAGAATCTTGGGGACCGGACCCCGACGCACAGATTCCCACCCAGTCGAAGAAAATCACCGTTTCCTTTGGCGATCAGCCCCTTTGCCCCTGGGACGCCCTTCCTGCCAGCAAGGAAACGCTCCAGCAGTTGGGCGTTGACAGCATGGAGCACGTTTCCGGACGCGGTTTCTACCGCTGCACCTTTACGCTTCCCGATTGCAACGGTGCCGAGCTGCATGTTGAAACCGGCGAATGCATGGTAGTAGGCGGCACCATCAATGGCCAGCCCCTCCCGGCTGTGAACCAGCGTACCGGATGTGTGGATTTGGCCGGTCTGGTCCACGTCGGAGAAAACATACTGGAAATCACCGTTGCCACAACCTTGATTAACCGGCTGAAAATCGCCCATCCGCTGTTTGACGGCAAGGGCGGCATGCCTGCGCCTCCCGCGCCCGATCAGGCAGCTGACGGTGAAGCGCCCGCCATGGGAAATCCCGAGGACGATGACTATGAGCTGCCCTCCGCCCCCATGGATATGCCAACGCCCCACTCCGGCGCTACCCATTACGGACTGCTGACGGCAGAAATCCGTCCCTATTGCTGATCCAAAATAGCAGCAAAATCCCCGCTGAGTTTCCTCAGCGGGGATTCTTGTTTTCTGTTTACTTGGCGTATTCCACAGCCTTGGTTTCGCGGATCAGGTTGACCTTGATCTGACCGGGGTATTCCAGTTCGTTCTCGATCTTCTTGGCAATATCCCGTGCCAAGATGATCATGTTGTCCTCGGAAACCTCTTCGGGCTTGACCATAATCCGAACCTCGCGGCCTGCCTGAATGGCATAGGCCTTCTCGACGCCGGGGAAGGAGCTGGTCAGTTCCTCCAGCTTCTCCAGACGCTTCACGTAGTTCTCTACGTTCTCGCGCCGTGCGCCGGGACGTGCTGCCGAAATGGCATCTGCCGCCTGAACCAGGCATGCAATCACCGTCTGCGGCTCTACATCGCCATGATGGGCTTCGATGGCATGGATGACCTGGGGACTTTCCTTATACTTTCTTGCCAGTTCCACGCCCAGCTGCACATGGCTGCCTTCCATCTCATGATCCACGGATTTACCCAGATCATGCAGCAGGCCTGCGCGCTTGGCAATGGCAACATCCTCGCCCAGCTCCGCAGCCATCAGACCGCAGAGATGCGCCACCTCAATGGAGTGGTTCAGGACGTTCTGACCGTAGCTGGTACGGTACTTCTGGCGGCCCAGCAGCTTAATCAGCTCAGGATGCAGGCCGTGTACCCCTGTTTCAAAGGTAGCACGCTCGCCCTCCTGCTTAATGGTCTGCTCCACCTCGCGGCGCGCCTTTTCCACCATGTTGTCAATGTGGGTGGGCTGAATACGACCGTCGGCAATCAGCTTTTCCAGTGCAATCCGTGCAATCTCCCGGCGTACCGGGTCAAAGCAGGACAGGGTAATTGCCTCGGGGGTATCGTCAATGATGAGATCAACACCGGTCTTTGTCTCCAGAGCACGGATGTTCCGTCCCTCACGGCCAATGATTCGGCCCTTCATCTCATCGTTGGGCAGTGCCACAACGGAAATGGTCGCCTCAGCGGTATGGTCTGCGGCACAGCGCTGGATGGCAGTGGCAATGATTTCTCTTGCCTTCTGTTCTGCCTCGTCTTTCAGCTGGGTCTGAACCTCTTTGATCTTCATGGCGGTTTCGTGCCGCACCTCGGACTCCACATTCTTCAGCAGGTAATCCTTTGCCTCATCGGTGGACATTCCGGAGATCTTCTCCAGCATTTCCAGCTGAGCACGCTTGATGTCGGAAACCTCTTCCTGAGTG
>CAVEIY010000177.1:0-3834 GCA_963615825.1 Flexilinea sp. | reverse complement strand
TGGACAAGGCCATGGACCAGAGCCACGAATACTATCTGGGCGATCTGGAAACCCTCACAAAGCTGGGCACGATTCAGGGTACCGTTACCGCACTGGACGACGATATGACCAGCTATATGGTAGACTGCATTGAAAAATATAATCTCCCCGGCTATGAAGAGGGGGGCGACACCAGCGCGCTGATTCTTCCGCTGCAAATTGATCTGGACCGGGTGGGCCTGTTCTCCCGGACCATCACGCTGATTCTGGGCGGTGCGGGACTGGTATTCCTGCTGGCAATGCTGGCGCTGCTGATTCCTGCGCTGACCGGTCACTATCAGAAGAAGGCCATGGCGGCAGTCCTCGCAGACCATACGCCGGAAGAAGCGGAGGCGCTGTTTACCGCCGCAGCATCGCTGGAACGGGTGCGGGTTGGAGAGTACCTTTGGTATCAGAAGGGCGCAACCACCTATGCCGTAAAGGTTGCCGATCTGATCTGGGGTTATCCCATGCCGGAACCACTGGTCATCAGCAAATACCGCTGGGTGGTGGCGCTGTATGACCGGGAACAGCATATGATTCAGGTCTGCTTCCAGAACCAGGCTGACGGTCAAAAGCTGCTGGACGCCATCAAGTCCCAGGGGCATCCCTTTATCTCCGGCTATACCAGCGATCTCTCCCAGAAGTTCCAGCAGAACTTCAAGGGCTTTGTCCGGGATGCGGAAAAGGCATCCAACTAAATAAACAAAGAAAGAGGATGTACCGTTGAAACCTGGTGCATCCTCTTTTTTCGTTTCTGTTTCAATCAAAAGGTCAGGCGCATGTCATACCAGACCGCACCGCCGTGCTCCGAATCGCTTTCTCCCTGGCATACATAGCCCATGGCTTCATAAAAGCCGATTTTCTCCTTTTTACAGGTGAGAATCACGCCCTTCTGTCCGCCGTTTTTCGCCCGTGTGACCAACGCCTCCATCAGCCGGGTTGCAATTCCCTGGTGCTGATAATCCGGGTCCACAGCCAGGCCGAACACCGTTTGCCAGGGATTTTGCAGGCTGTGGGGACAATCCGGCTCGTAGAGTTCATCTCCAAGCACCGGCGTATCGGTACAGCAGCCGTTAATCAGGCCGATGATTCCTGCGGTTGGATGCTCTGCCACCAGAAATCGTTCCGGAAACAGGGCAATCCGCGTCTGAAATGCTGCACGGGTTGCCGCCTCTGCCGCGGGGAAGCAGCGATTTTCCACCCGGCATACTGCGTCCAGATCCGCCGGAGTAACCGTTCTAATACGATAATCCATATTCATAACTCCAAACTATGTATTTGATTTTCTCATTTATTGTATCAGCCCATCTTCGGGATTGCAAGCTTCCGCCATTGCATAATCCACTGCCGAATGGTATAATGCAGGCAATATCCATGCTTTGCGTAAGAAAAGCAGAGCAGTCAGGAGGCATTATGAAGTTTACAAAAATGCAGGGCATTGGCAATGATTATGTCTATGTCAACTGTTTTCAGGAGCAAATTTCCGATCCCGCTGCCCTGGCCCAACGGATTTCGGACCGGCATTTTGGCGTTGGATCCGATGGCCTGATTCTGATTTGCCCTTCGGAGGTTGCCGATTTTCAGATGGTCATGTACAACTCCGACGGCTCTCGTGCCCAGATGTGCGGCAATGGCGTCCGCTGTGTGGGAAAATACGTCCACGATAAGGGCCTTACCGACAAAACAACCGTTACCGTGGAAACGCTGGCCGGAATCAAGACGCTGGAGCTGCACCTGCGGGAAAACGGCACCGTAGAAACCGTGACCGTCGATATGGGCGCGCCGATTCTCACCCCCAAGGACATTCCCGCAGTCGGCACCGGCGACCGTTTCATCGAGCAGCCGTTGATGGTAGACGGAAAACAATGGCTGGTTACTGCGGTTTCCATGGGCAATCCTCACGCGATTGTCTATGTGGAGCATACCGATCCGCTGGATCTGCCGAAAATCGGTCCAGCCTTTGAGTCCCATCCGGCTTTTCCACAGAGAACCAATACGGAGTTCTTAGAGGTGGTTGACCGGCATACCATTAAAATGCGGGTTTGGGAACGCGGCTCCGGGGAAACCTTGGCCTGCGGAACCGGCGCCTGCGCCAGCCTGGTGGCTTCGGTACTCACCGGGCGCGCCGAACGAACCGCTACCCTGAAGCTGCTGGGCGGCGATCTGGAAATTCGCTGGGACGCAGAAACCGACCATGTTTTCATGACTGGACCGGCAGATTTTGTTTTCGACGGAGACTATCCCCTCTAAGAAAGGAGCGCTTCCGTGGCGAGCATCAATGAAAACTATACGAACCTTCCAGGCAACTATTTGTTTGCAGAGATTGCTCGCCGCGTCCGTGCTTATCAGCGGCTTCACCCCAAGGAAAAACTCATTCATCTGGGCATTGGCGACGTGACCCAGCCCCTTTGTCCTGCCGTGATTGCAGCCATGCATCAGGCCGTGGACGAAATGGGGCATCGGGAAACGTTCCGGGGCTACGGACCTGAGCAGGGCTATGCGTTCCTCCGAACCGCCATTCTGACCCACGATTTTTTGCCGCGGGGTGTTGCGCTTTCCATTGACGAAATCTTTATATCCGATGGCGCAAAAAGCGACTGCGGCAACATTGGCGACTTGTTCTCCCGGGATAACGTGGTAGCGGTCTGCGATCCGGTGTATCCTGTCTATGTGGACGCAAACGCCATGGCCGGTCGGGCCGGGACCTATCTCCGGGACAGCGCCCGGTGGTCCGGCATTTATTATATGCCGGTCACTGCCGAAAACGGATTTGCGCCGGAACTGCCCCA
Source organism: Flexilinea sp. (assembly GCA_963615825.1). Classification (GTDB taxonomy): domain Bacteria; phylum Bacillota; class Clostridia; order Oscillospirales; family Oscillospiraceae; genus HGM13006. The sequence continues at coordinate 1,024 of CAVEIY010000177.1, read as the reverse complement.
TATTCCGGTGGACCTGATCTATCTCTGCTCACCTAACAATCCCACCGGTGCCGCACTGAACCGGACGCAACTACAGGCTTGGGTGGACTATGCCAACGAAAACCAGGCCGTGATCCTGTTTGACGCGGCCTATGAGGCGTTTATCACCCAGGAGGATATCCCTCACAGCATTTATGAAATTCCAGGCGCAAAAACCTGTGCCATCGAATTTCGCAGCTTTTCCAAGACCGCCGGCTTCACAGGCAACCGCTGTGCCTATACGGTGGTACCCATGGAATTGATCCGTCAGGGGCATAGCCTGAACGGCCTCTGGAGCCGCCGTCAGGCTACGAAATTCAACGGCGTATCCTATGTGGTGCAGCGTGGAGCCGAGGCAGTTTATTCGCCCCAGGGCCGTCAGCAGGTAAGGAAATCCATCTCGTTCTATCAGGAAAATGCCCGGGTGCTTCGGGATGGACTCTCAGATGCAGGACTTACCGTCTATGGCGGAATCAACGCACCCTATCTCTGGTTTCAGGCACCCACGGATTCCTGGCAGTTCTTTGACCGGCTGCTTCATCAGGCCGGTGTTGTTACAACGCCCGGTGCCGGGTTCGGTCCCAGCGGCGAGGGCTACATTCGTGTCACCGCCTTTGGCCGGGCAGAGGATACCAAAGCGGCTGTAGATCGGATTGGCGCGCTGCTGAACTAAATATGATTCTAATTCCCGAGCGGCTGCAATCTGCGGCTGTCCGGGATTTTTTTGCATTCTGTCGTGCAATTTCAATAAAATGCAAAAGCCGATGCATTTTCGCATGGTTTTGGTATGTTTTTTGAATACGTCACCATGGAAAAGCATTGGATTTGAAAGTGTGCATTCATTTTCCTTCATGTAATTTTTTGCGAAATGCAATTTATGAATTTTAAACCATCATTTATCCTGTATTTACCCCGATTTTATCACATTTTTCTGTTGACAGATGCAAGATGCAACTATATAATGTGCATTACAACACGTTAAATTGCAAGAGAATACGTCGTCTGC
>CAVEIY010000176.1:0-3837 GCA_963615825.1 Flexilinea sp. | reverse complement strand
TCCGGGAGTATTTCCTCCATACGGCCCGCGGGCTGGAGGAGGTGAAGAAAACTGCGGCGGCCTTGTCCGGCAGCGAGCATCTGAAGCTGCGGGTGGGCATCGGCGTGGGTTGGGATTTCAGCCGCCAGCTGATGGAGTTCCGGCGGGAAGCCCTGCGGCGGTATCCCATGGCGGAATTGTACTTTGAAAGCGACACATTCCGAAAGCTCCAGAGCCGGGTGCAGAGCGGCGATCTGGATGTGGTACTTTGTACGGAAACCAGCGTGCAGCTTTACGACAATCTGGATGTACAGCTGGTGAACCGCATCCGGGGCAGAGCCTTTGTACGAAAGGGGCTGCTGGCGCCGGAGGGAACGCCGCTGACCATTGAGGACTTTGACGGCCAGAACCTTTTGATGCTGCCCAAGGAGGAGGAAACCCCCGTGACCTTGCAGCTGGTGATGCTGCAATTCCTGGATAAGGGCTGCAAGCCGGTGCCGGTGACCCTGCCCAACCGGGATTCCATCTATCAGGCGGTGCTGCGCGGCGAGGGCTTTGCGGTATTTGACGAGCATATGAGCATTGCCATGGACAACCGAATTACTTCCATGCCCCTGGACGGGAAGATCACACTGAGCATGGTATGGGACCGGCGCAACCAGAATCCGCTGCTTCGGCTGTTTGGGGAGTTTATGTCCCAGCCTATGGAGGATGCGGAGGAATAAAATGCACCCCGATTTCCGACGAAAATTCGGAGATCGGGGTGTTTTCCTGTTAATTGGCCACAGCCACCAGCGCATGCCGCAGCACCGTATCGCCTCGGGTAAAACCGGCACGGATCACACGGACCACGGTATTTTCTTTCAGCTCCGGGTCCTCAATATGCTCCACAGCCTCATGGAGCGTGGGATCAAAGGGAGCGTCCAGTGCAGGAATTTCATGGACATCCAGCTGTGCAAACGTCTTTTCCAGCTGCTTGAGGGTCAGCTCAATGCCGGTGCGGAAGGCGTCGTCCGCACAGGGCTGCTCCAGGGCCAGCTTCAGGTTGTCGTAAATCGGCAGCATGGCCTTGATTGCATCGCTTCCGCCCTGGGCATAGGCATCGGACTGAATGGTGGCATTGCGGCGGCGGAAATTCTGATATTCCTGGTTCAGCTCCGCATGCTTCCGTTCTGCGGCCTCCAGGGCTTCACGGGCTACAAATGGCAGTTTCATCGTTTATCACCTCAGCAGCAGAAGTATAGCCCATTGCCGCCGCAGCAGGCATTGAGCAGACACCAGGACATACAGATAGGGTTACAGAAGGTACCGCCGGTCTGGAAGCCATAGCGGGAGCCGGTATTGGTGTACATTCTGCTGCCGGACTGGATGATCTGATAGAGCTGCCGGTATTCCTCGTTGCCCGGGCAAAGGTCCATGGCCTTGCGGATATGCTCCATGGCGGCCACCCGATTGCCGCGGCCATAGTTCGCGGCGGCACTGCAATAGTACCAGCGGTGATCCCGGTCCGCCTCGGGAATGGAGGAGAGCACATTCAGCGCCTCCGGGAATGCGCCGGCCTGAATATAATGAAGGGCAGCCTGAATATCGGTGGAATCCCGGGTTTCGTACTGAGTGTTGTATTGCTGCCGCTGCTGATATCCGCCAAAGGGATCATAGCCGTAACTAAATGGGTCATAGCCGCCGGAATTACCGTAACCTGCGGAGCTGCCATAACCGCTCGAGGACTGCCGCTGCGCCTGAGGATTCTTAATCTGGTCATAGGCGGCGTTGACCTCGTTCATTTTTTTCTCGCATTCCTTATCTCCCGGGTGAAGGTCCGGGTGATATTTTTTTGCCAGCTTGCGATAGGCGGACTTAATCTCGTCCTCGCTGGCATTTCTGGAGACGCCCAGAACCTCATAGGGATCTCTCATGATTGTTCTTCTCCTTCGTTGTTTTCTCCCTTATGGCGACGGTGGAAGAACTGGTTGTACTTCTGCCATACGCCCACATATAAAATATTGCGCATTAAATTCAGATCCTGCTCCAGGGGCAGCTGTTCAAAGACGGCAGTGCAGTCTCCCAGCAGCATGGAAAGCAGATCGTAGTCTCCCTGTCTGGTGCGGCTGGTTCCCAATGCACGAAGCGGATTGGGACGATGGTGACGCGCATCGCTGCGATAGTCGATACAAGCGTCCATAATATAGATGAAGCGCCCCAGTCCCTGACCCATGGCACGGAGATCCTTTGCCCAGTGGTCATCCTCCCGCCAGACAAACAGCTCGCCCATGAGATTGCCAAAGCAGTCTGCAGCGGCATCGGCACTGACCTGAGGGCCGTCCTCATATTGATGAAGGGCAGCGAGATTGTCCCGAATGGCGGCGGCCTGACGGGGATACTGCTGCTCCAGCCTGCGGCATTTTTTCTCCAGCAGTCCGGCAAAGGCGCGGCTGGGGATGTTTTTGTCGTCCTCCCAGTCGTCCATGCAGTTCCACCAGGCCAGCATAAGATTCAGGTCTGCGGCATAGTCCGTAAACCGATTCTGCCAATAGCCCCGCCGGTGAATGGGGTGAACCGGACATCGCCCTGCACCGGCGGTTTCCTCCTGCTCATAAAGAGAGGAGAGTACCAGCACCAAAAACGTCATGTCATAGGTCAGCGTCATTCTGCCGCAAAAGCCATGCCGGTGACTCAGGCACCGGCATAATCCGCAGTAGCAGCCCCCGTAGCGGTCAATTTCCTCTTGACTTAAACTGCTGGGGTCGGCAGTGATATATCCAAACATCAGCTGTTCCTTTCAAATACGTTGCCGCAGCATTTACAGGTGATTCTGATGTGTCCCTTGCCCTTGGGAACCCGCAGTACCGTGCCGCACTGGGGGCATTTGAAGAAGCAGTAGAGATTTTTCTGCCGTTTTTTTTCCCGGTAGCGGACGCGCAGCTGGGTTAGCGGGGCAATCAGGGTCAGGAATCGCTGGTTTTCGGCCCGGCGACGTGCAATATTCCGACTGAAAATCCGAAAATAGCAGAAGATCAGGCAGAGAAGCGCCAGAAGCCAGAGCACCGAACTGACGGTGCCGCCGGCAAACATGGCGATAATCAGCAGCACACAGGCGGAAAGACTGGCGGTCATAGATAGGGCGTCTGGGCCGTTTCTACCAGCGAGAAATGGCTTTTTCCTTCTCATATTGCACACCTGCCTTTCCGGTTCTTCTAATTTACAATATCATATTATCAGGCGTTTGTGAACAGGGTATAAACAGGGGAAAATTTTTTTCGTTTATAGGATGGAAGGTTTATCCCTCCCGTTTACAAGGGAGGCGAAAACGTGATACAATGCAGATGAACCGAAAGGACGGGAAAGAATCCCTGGATTTTGTGCAGAATAACGAGAATTGCCCCTTGACTCTGGTACAGTTCCATGGTTTAGAATATCCGGAGATGCGAAACCGAAGCAATTTTTTGTGTTTTGCAGCGGTCCATCAGGTTCCAAATGCGGCGGAGTTTTGCGGTAGACTCCGGCCCCAACGGAGGCGAGGTGTAACAGGCTTTATGAGCGAAGAAAAAAAGGTTCGGCATAGCCGGGATCGTGACCGGCGGGAAAACCACGACAACGATGTGGAGCTTCGTCCCCTGGGGAAGGACGGTGAAAAGCTGCTCTCTTCCCTGGAGGAGGGCAAAATCGTTGCGGTGCAGTCCGGGCTGGAAATCATGTATGTGCTGGTGATCCGGCATAATTTTCAGTGCTTTATCCACAAGATGGATGCAGAGGACGGCCGGCAGAAGGCATTCCCGGTAAACGAGCGCAACCGTGCCATGTTTAAAAATCTGGCATCCCTGGCCGACGGACTCTTTGAAATCACACCCAAGGACCATA
>CAVEIY010000175.1:0-3872 GCA_963615825.1 Flexilinea sp. | reverse complement strand
ATTCTGTCGCCTACGCGAAAAAACAGGGGGTGACCCTGGGGAAGGAGAGCTTCAATGCCCACACCGTGGCCTTCTGCGAGACGGTCCGGGCGGCAGGCTACACCCCTGGCGTGTACTATAATCTGGACTATGCCCGCAGGTTCGTGGACAAAAGCCGGGTAGGGAAGTACGTCCAGTGGTTCGCCCAGTACGCCTCGGCCCCGGGAATTTCGGACTATGCCATCTGGCAGTATTCCTCCAGCCATACCATCCCCGGGATTTCCGGCCGATTCGACGCCAACTACCTGGAGGACGAGAGCCTGCTTGGAGATTCTGCAAAAAAATATACCATCGGCTGGCATTTGGACAAAACCGGCTGGTGGTATGCGGACACGACAGGCTCGTATTATCAAAATCGCTGGGCGAAGATCAAGGGAAAGTGGTATTTCTTCAATGAGGAGGGCTACATGGAGTCGAATGTTTGGAAGCTGTCCGGCGGCGACAGCTATTATCTGGGATCGGACGGCGCGATGGTCACCGGGCAGCTGGTGGGCCTGGGATCGGACGGAAGGCTTTGCCCCATGGAGCCGTATTATCACCTGATTTCCGAGCTTCCGTCCTATTACCGGGAAAAGATTGACCAGCTGATCGCAGACGGAAAGCTGGCCGGAAAGGGCGGCGAAGGGGAGAATCTGGTGCTGGACCTCAGCGAAAGCGCCGTCCGGGTGCTGATTATTCTCAACCGTTGAGGAAATTGTGAAAAAGTTCGGCGCGCTGCGGATTGTTTGCCGCAGCGCGCCGTTTTTTGTTTTTCAGGGGATTGGAGGCTGTAGGCAGCCTTCCATCACTCCGACAGCGTCCAAAGAATTTCCTCCAGATTTCTCCGTCCATAGAGCATGCGCAAAACGAAAACCGTCTGCCGCGCATGATCCGGCAGATAATACATCACATAGCTTCCCACCAGCTGCGTTCGGACGTTGGAAACCGGCAAGAACTCATTGACCACCGGACTGCCGCACTCCGGAAATTGGCAGGTTTCCGCAATGACAGTCTGAAAGCGCTGGAGAAAGCGTTCTGACGCCTGGGGGTTGGACAGCCCATGGCTCAGGTAGGAGACAATTTCGTTCAGATCCGATTCTGCCTGCCGGACCAGCTTCCAATCATAGGCCATATTTTTGCCGGATTTCGTCCAATGCGGTCTGACCGTCTTTCACCTGACCGGACTCCAGATCCTGAAGCCCAGCAATCAGCGCTTGGGCCTCATACATTTTCCGCATGGTTTTCTCATAATAGTCAATGTCCATCACAACCAGCCGTCCATAGCCGTTTTTTGTTACGTAAACCGGCCCGTTTTCCGCTGCACAGCGGCGCTCCACCTCTACCGTGTTTTTTAGCTCCCGCATGGGAATGATCTGCATGGGATCAGCTCCTTTCTTGTGGCTATATTATACCCCTAATTTGTCCACATATCAAGAGGCGTGCATACGGCAGGGGCATGTTACCCCTTCCGTCTCATTTCCCAGACCGCATACCCCATCACCACAGCCTCGGTAATGGGCATCGCCATCCACAGCGCGCCTGCCCCCAGCGTCCCGGGCAGCACCAGAATCAGCGCGCCGCTGACCACCAGTCCCCGTGCCACGGACACGATCATCGCCGCCCGGGGCCGCATGATCGCCTGAAAATAATAGGTGGAGAAGATGTTAAAGGGCAGCAGCAGGAACGACAAGGCATAGGTTCGGATGATCCCGGGGGCCATCCGGAGGATTTCCTCTGTGGGGGTCATGAAAATGCGGATGTAGAGATTGGGGCAGGCCATGCTCAGGGCCGTCCAGAACACCCCGAAAAACGCCGTGGTCCACAGGGAAAGCCGCAGCGTCTGACGGATTCTGTCCCAGCGGCCCGCGCCGAAGTTGATGGAGATGATGGGCTGCGCGGCCTGCCCGACGCTGTAGGCGCAGCATTGGACGAAGGTGCTCACCTGGATAATCGGCCCGTAAATCGCCAGGGCGCTGGAACCCAGATAGCGCATGATCTGCCGGTTGAACAGCACCGTTAGAATCCCCATGGCCACGTCGATGAAGAACGTGGAAAACCCGGTGACCAGGATTTTCTGCCAAATTGTTCCCAGCTTCTGCGGTTTTACCAGCCGAAGGGTGTTTTTCCGGCTCCAGAAGTGGCTGAGCATCACCACAAAGGAGACAGCGGAGCCGATGGCGGTGGCCAGTCCCGCGCCGAATATTCCCAGGTTGCAGGGGAATACAAAGACATAATCTCCCACCATGTTGAAAAGCCCTCCGGACAGCACCCCCGCGGTGGCAAGTCCTGGGTTGCCGTCGTTCCGGAGAAAGGCTGCGAGCATCTGGTTCAGCAGAAACAGGGGGAATACGACCACAACGGGCTGCATGTACCGCATCGCCAGGGGCAGGAGCTGTTCATCCGCCCCGAAAAACCGCAGAATCGGCTGCTGGAATCCGAGAATTCCGACCCAGGCTGCCGCCGCCAGCACCAGGGAACCCAGCACTGCACCGGTGAAAAACTGCTGCTCCCGGCCCGTGACATCGCTGCCCCGCTGGGTGCTGAACAGGACGCTGCCGCCGATGCCCGTCAGCAGTCCCAGGCTGTAGATGATGTTCCAGACCGGAGCTACCACCGCCAGCGCCGCCGTTCCCTCCGGACCCTGATATTGCCCCACCATCGCCATGTCCACAATGGAGTAGATGCAGGTAATCATGGCGCTGCCAAAGGCCGCCGCCAGGTATTTCCCATATATTTTTTTGATGTTTCCCGTTAAAAAGTCCATGCTTTGGCTCCTTTCCTCGTTCATACTGCAAAACAAAAAACCGGATAAGAGGAAACAGACATTTCAGTCTGCCTCTTATCCGGCTGTCGTTTCTTGGAACAACGCGCCCTCCGAGCACATGGGGGATTATAGCATGGGAATTCCGAATTGTCAACGGTTCGGACAGAAAACAGCCGCAATCCCGGGGGATCACGGCTGCTTTCCTGGTTATGGATATCAATGGAAATGGAATGGAGAAAACTCCCTCCAAACATTGCGGGTAAAATACCGCCCAGTGGGGATACTGCTCCTAGGACGGATCGAAACGGGCGGGACACAGGCGGATTCTGCGTCCATTTTCGCCTGATTTTTACAGCTGTTCCCATTATACAACTCAAATCGCATATTGTCAACGAGTAATGCGTTTCAAAATCAAAAAAAGCGGATTCATCCCTTATGATACTCCGGGGTGATTGTATGACATTCGGAGAAATCCTTCGCGCGCTGATGGAAGAGCATGATATGACGCAAAAAGAGGTGGCCACGCGGCTGAACATTGCCCCGTCCACCATGGGCGGCTATGTCCAGGGCACCCGGGAGCCGGATTTTGCCACCCTGCGGCAGATTGCGGCGTTTTTCCACGTTTCCATCGACTATTTGCTCAATTACCATTCCGGTCAGGCTGCGTCCTGGCAGGAGGAGGAACTGCTGCGGATTTTCCGTACCCTCACCGAGGAGCAGCGGGCGGTTTGCGTGGAGCAGTGCCGGGTGTTCGTCCGGATGAACCAGCAAAAGCTCCAGGGAAAATCATCGTAGTGGAGTTTGGGAAAAACGGGTGGAAGCAATAAACAACAGGGAGCCGAATTCGGCTCCCTGTTTTGGCGTGATGGATGATCGGTTGACAGTGGATCGTGGGAAAGAGGTAAAATTTCAAATCGGTTCAGTTTCGGTCAGCTGACGGCTGATATCCCGAAGGTCGCGTCTTGCCTGGTCGGTAAATTCTACTGCCCAATTCATACGCCGTAGTCCCGTTTGAGTTCATCCATAATGCTCTGCGCGGAATAGGTGCGCCCTTCACGGATGTCTGCCATGCCTTTTTCAAGCTCTGCAT
>CAVEIY010000174.1:0-3933 GCA_963615825.1 Flexilinea sp. | reverse complement strand
GTCGGCATCCTCGATAATCAGGGTGTTGACGTTGGGAATGTCGATGCCGGTTTCGATGATGGTGGTGCAGACCATAACCTGAATGTCGCCATCGGCCATCTGCTGCATCACGTCGCTCAGCTCTTCTTCGTTCATTTTGCCGTGGGCGATTCCAAAGGCAACCTCCGGAAGCTTCTTTTGCAGCCGTGCGGTTTCCTGCTGAATGGAATCCACCCGGTTGTGCAGGTAATAAACCTGTCCACCCCGGCCAATTTCACGGCGAATGGCATTGGCTAGAATGTCATAATCATGCTCGATGACATAGGTTTGCACCGGATAGCGATCTGAGGGCGGCTCTTCAATGGTGGAAAGGTCCCGCAGGCCGCTGAGAGCCATATTGAGCGTGCGCGGGATGGGGGTTGCGGACAGCGTCAGGGTATCTACGCCACGGGCCAGCTCCTTGAGCCGCTCCTTATGGGTGACGCCAAAACGCTGCTCCTCGTCCACGATCAGCAGACCCAGATTCTTGAACCGGACGCTCTTTTGCAGCAGCTTATGGGTGCCGACCACCAGATCCACGGTACCCTCTGCCATGGCATGGAGGGTTGCCCGCTGTTGAGCGGAGGAGCGGAACCGGGACAGCACGTCAATGTTCACCGGAAAGCCGGAAAAACGCTGTTTGGCCGTGACATAGTGCTGCTGGGCCAGAACAGTGGTGGGGACCAGAATCGCGCACTGCTTGCCGTCCATGATGCACTTCATTGCGGCACGCAGGGCAACCTCGGTTTTGCCAAAGCCGACATCGCCGCAGAGCAGCCGGTCCATGGGCGTGGGAGACTCCATATCCGCCTTGATTTCATCAATACAGCGAAGCTGGTCATCGGTTTCGGCATAGGGAAAGCTGTCCTCAAATTCCGCCTGCCAGGGACAATCGGGCGAAAAGGCATAGCCTGGGAGACGTTTCCGTTGGGCATAGAGCTGAATCAGTCCGTCGGCCAAATCCTGTGCGGCTGCTTTGGCCTTCTTCTTGGTCTTTTCCCAGCTGTCGCCGCCCAGACGGCTCAGACGCACGTTGGCATCCTCTCCGCCGCCAATGTATTTTGCCACCATGTCCAGCTGCGTGGCGGGGACATAGAGCACATCGGTGCCCTGATAGGCAATTTTGATATAGTCCTTTACCACGCCGCTGAGCTTCATCTGCTCAACTCCGCAGAAGCGCCCAATGCCGTGGGCTTCGTGGACCACCAAATCCCCCGGAGAGAGATCGGTAAAGGCGTTGAGCTTTTGACGGTTGGTGGCAGCCTTCTTTTTCTTTCGCCCGGGACGCTTCCGGGGAAGCGCAGTCAGCTGACCTTCGGTCAAAATTGCAATTTTCAGCGACGGATATTCCATACCGGAGGCCAGAGAACCTTCGGTGAGTAAAACCTGACCAGGCTGGGGCAGAGATACCAGGGGAAAGCAGAGCTGGGCGGTTAAGCCGCGGCCCTCCAGATTCTCCAGCAGCAGCTCGGCCCGATGCTTGGCACCGCAGAGCACCAGAACACCGAATCCCGTAGATTGATAATGCGCAAGATCGCTGACGGCCGTGTCCAAACTGCCACCGTAAGAGGGCAGCTGCTTGACCGTAACGGAGAGCAGCTCCTGGGGCGGCAGACTCTCGGGAAATGCGGCGGATAAAAAGTTATCCATATAAATGACGCAATGATCCCGACAGATGTTGCACAGCTCATCGAAGTTTCGATAAAAATCACACAATTCTCCGGCCAGAGTGCCATTTTGCAGCAGCGCGTCCAGACCTTGCCCCATTTCCTCCAGGTGGCTGTCCAGGGTGCGCTCTACGGCCATACGGTCGGAAAAAATCACGATGGTTTCCGGCGCGATATAGTCCATGGCACAGGAGAACTCCGGATAGATCAGCGCGGCATACCGATCCGCTGCGGAAAACAGCGCGCCACCGCGAAGCGTATCGGCATCCTGCTGTAGGGTTGCCATCAATTCCTCATGCTTATGCTTTCTGCGGCGCTGACGGGCCAATAGATTGTCGATATCATCCGCCAGACCGGAAACACCGCCGGGATGCAGCTCCGGCAGTACCTCAGCAGTGGGCAGCAGCAGGGCGGTATCCACGTTTTCGGTGCGGCGCTGGGTGGTGACGTCGAAATAGCCCATGGAATCCAGCTCGTCGCCCCAGAATTCCGCACGAATGGGACTGGGAGAAGCGGGAGAATAGACGTCCAAAATGCCGCCGCGGAGCGCAAACTGTCCAACGCCTTCCACCAGCGTACTGCGGCGGTAACCCAGGGCGGTAAGCCGCTGAATCAGCTCATCCAGGTGATAGCTGCCGCCGGTAACCAGAGAAATGGTGTTGGCACCCAGCACGGCAGGCGGCATGGTTCGGAGGCTCAGCGCTTCGGCAGAGGCCAGCAGCACCGGATAGCCTCCCTGTGTCAGCTGATAGAGCATGCCCAGACGCTGCTGCTCCCAGCCGCGGGATACGGTGCCGCCTAATAGGCATAGCTCACGGGTGGGGAATACCGGGGGCTTTTCCCCCAGAAAGCCGGATAGCTCCTCTGCCATACGGGCCGTGGCAAGATCGTCCTGGCAGACCACCAAAACCTGCCGTCCGGTATCCTGGTGCAGGGCAGCGGTCATGTGCGCCCGGTGAATGGCGCCCAGTCCGGTGATGGCACAGGGAATATTGTGCTCCGAATGTTCCTTCAGAGCTTGATATTCCGGCAATGCCTTGAGCAATGTGTTGAGAAGATGCATCGGAGCCTCCTTCTAAGAAAAGCACACAAGGGCTGCAACCGGTTAGGATGCAGCCTTCGTGTAACATATGTGGATTTGGATTATTTCCGGTTGAACTGATTGGCGGCAGCTTCGGGACCCTGCAAAATCAGGACCTTTGCCGCCTCAGCAGCCCGCCGGTAGGTTTCCTCCATTGCTTCCCGCTGGTCATAGGGGAATACACCAAGCACCCAGTCGGCCAGGTCATAATCGGGATGGGGCTTTGCGCCGACGCCGATTTTTACCCGGGGAAAGTCCTGAGAGCCAATGGAGGCGATAATGCTTTTCAGACCATTGTGTCCGCCGGCAGAACCGGATTTGCGGACACGCAGTCTGCCGGGATCCAGGGAGATATCATCGGACAAAACGAGGATATGCTCCGGCGGAACCTTGTAGAACCTTGCGGCAGCCTGGACGGCCTGCCCGCTGAGGTTCATATAAGTGGTGGGCTTCAGCAGGACCAGCTTCTTGCCGTCCAGCGTGGCCTGGGCAGTCAGCCCCTGGAATTTTACCCGATCGACCGTTACGCCCAGATCCTTTGCCAGGGCGTCCAATGCGGCATAGCCGACATTGTGGCGGGTGTTCCAGTATTTACTGCCGGGGTTGCCCAGTCCAACCACCAGAAAATCACAGCCAGAGGAAGAACGCAGCAGCATTAGAACAGGGAGGAGATGGAGGTTTCCTCGTCAATGCGGGTGATGGCCTCTGCAAACATGTCGGCAACGGTCAGCTGCTTGATCTTCTCGCCAGTATAGCCCTTGGGCATGGGAATGGTGTCGAGAATCCGAATTTCCTCGAAGTAGCTGTCCTCAATGCGCTGGAGCGCGGGACCGGAGAGCACGCCGTGGCTTGCGCAGCCATAGAGCTTACCGGCGCCGCCAACCTCACGCAGTGCCTTGCAGGCATTGCACAGGGAACCGGCGGTATCAATCATATCGTCGAAGATGATGCAGTCTTTGCCGCGTACATCGCCGATGATGTTCATAACCTCGCAGGAGTTTGCCTTCTGACGGCGCTTGTCTACGATGGCCAGGCTCATGCCAACCTTGGTGGCAAAGGCACGGGCGCGGGCAACGGAGCCAACGTCGGGGGAGACAACTACCATGTTCTCACGAACGTCCTCGGGGAACTTGTCCAGATAGTACTTTACGAATACGGGGTTGCCCA
>CAVEIY010000173.1:0-3978 GCA_963615825.1 Flexilinea sp. | reverse complement strand
TCTGGCGTTACGGCGGCTCCTTCTTCGGCACCATGCTGGACACCAACAAGTGGGCGAAGATGTATAAGAGTCCTGAGCTGGAGTTTGTCATCAACCAGGATATCTACATGACCCCCGAAACCCGGCATGCCGACGTAATTCTCCCTGCCTGCACCAACCTGGAGCGTGTGGACATTGGCGAGGTCGGCAACTCCGGCAACGGCGGCTACTGCTCCCACTCCCAGACCGGTAACTCCTGGCAGGTCATCGTATACCAGGATAAGGCGATTGAGCCGATGTGGGATTCCCGTTCTGACTTCTGGATTTTCTCTCAGGTGGCAGCACGGCTTGGCTGGGGCGAGCGCTTTACTGAGGGCCGCACCGAAGAGCAGTGGGCAAAGCGCTTCTGGCAGTTCTCCGATCTGCCCAAGCATATCTCCTGGGAGGACTTTAAGAAGAAGGGCTACTACATCCCGCCTGTCTCCTACCATGAGGAGGATAAGGACCCCAAGACCGGTCTGTATGAGAACTGGGACCGCTATCCCGGCTTCCAGTGGTTTGCAGAGAACCGTCCCTGCGACACCATGAACCACAAGGTGTTCCAGGAGGAGGGCAAGCTGGGTACCTTCTCCGGTAAGTTCGAGTTTGTATCCGAGTCCCTGACCTACTGGGCACCCGACGACGAAGCCCGCCGTCCCATTCCTCAGTATCAGGATTCCTGGGAGGGCTTCAAGAGCCTGTCTGCGGATAAGTATCCCTATGGCCTGATTTCTCCCCATCCTCGGTTTGACTATCATACCCATTATCAGCAGCATGCCAAGTGGCTGTGGGAGATTCCCAAGAACCGCGTGATTATCAACGGCAACCCCTATCTGGTATGCCATATCAACCACAAGCTTGCCGAGCAGAAGGGCATCAAGGACGGCGATGTGGTCCGGATGTTCAATGACCGCGGCAGCTGCCTGATGGTAGCACGGGTGACCTACCGGCTGTATCCGGAAACCATTCACGCCTATACCTCTTCCGGTATTTATAACCCCATTGAGTACGGCGTATACAAGAGCTGGGATAAGGGCGGCAGCATTAACGTGCTGACTCCCGGACGGCTCATTGGCGACTATGTACCTGCAATGGCGCCCTATAGCTGTAACATCGACATTGAAAAGTGCGAGCCGGACCCCAACTATGGTCAGGGATTTGAGCATATCCTGGACGAGGTGGACAAGCAGCAGCTGGAGACAGAGCGCCCTGTCCGCACTTCCATGGAAGCCGACCTGCTCTTTGGCGAACGGGAGCAGTGGCTGCGTGAGCAGCTCGAGAAGAAGGAGGCAAACTGATTATGCTGAAACACCCCATGAAAAAGCCCGGCATTGCCATTAACTCTGCCCGGTGCATGGCCTGCTATGCCTGCTTCATGGCATGCAAGGACGAGCACTGCGGCTGGGATACTGATCTGAGCAAATCTCAGCCCGAGATGGGCCAGTATTGGATGAACATCAAGGAATGGGAGCGCGGCGACAACGAGCGCCATATCAAGACCGCTACTGTTCCCACTCCCTGCTCCCACTGCGACAATCCCGCCTGCATGGCTGCGGCCAAGGACGGCGCTGTTTATAAGCGTCCCGACGGCATTGTCATTGTAGACCCGGAGAAGTCCAAGGGACAGAAGCAGATTGTGGATGCATGTCCTGTGGGCGCAATCTTCTGGAATGAGGAAGAGCAGATTCCCCAGAAATGTACCATGTGCGCAGAGCTGCTGGACGATCCCGATTATCCCGGCTTTGAGCCTCGCTGTGTGGAGGCTTGCCCCAACCAGGCGCTGGTATTCGGTGATCTGGCCGATCCCGACAGCGAGATCAGCAAGCTCATTGCGGCCAACAAGGTGACCCAGCTGAAGGAGCTTGGCACCATGGGTTCCAGCGTGGTCCATCTGAACATCCCCGGCAAGTTCCTGGCAGGCACCGTTGCCTACCCCGAAGAGCTGGAGGAGGTCTGCATCGGCGCGAAGGTCAAGGTGACCTGCGAGGAGTGCGGCACCACCTATGAGACGGAGACGAACTGGGCTGGCGACTGGGAGGTAGAGGATCTGCCCGAGGGCAAGAGCTGGACCGTGGATATTACCTTCCCCGGATTCAAGCCTGTTTGCTACAAGGGCGAGCGCACCGACCACGATCATTATGTAGGCATCACCTATCTGGAGCCTGCGGAATAAGCATTCATCCCGGTGCTGCCGAGGACAGACGTGGCAGCACCGGGAACAGAAACCGATCCGGCGCGTCTCCTTGCACTGCTTGTCGTCCCCCGGAAACGGGAGAGAAGCAGCGGAAGGAGCCGGTTGGATTGACCAGCACAATCAAACCACCACCTATATTAAGAGAGGAAGTATTTCCAATGGAACTTCGTAATGTAGTCGTTGTAGACGGCTGCCGTACTGCCGTGGGTAAGTTCGGCGGCGCATTGCGTCCCGTCAGCGCTTATGACCTGGCCTGCACCGTCATGAAGGGCTGCCTGGACCGCACCGGCATTGATCCTGCCGAGATTGACGAGGTCATTATGGGCCAGTGCCGTCAGACCTCCGATGAGCCGAATATCGCCCGGATGGCAGCGCTGAAGGTTGGCATTCCCGCTTCGGCTTCGGCGCACACGGTAATGCGGCAGTGTGCATCTGCTATGACCGCGGTGCAGAACGGTGCCATGCAGATTATGACCGGACTTTCCGATGTGGTCCTGGCCGGCGGCACCGAATCCATGTCCAACGCCGTATTCTATGTGCGAAATGCCCGCTGGGGTGTGGGCACCGGAAACACGGAATTTGTGGACGCTGTAACGGAAGGACAGTTCCGTTCTCAGCCCCAGGAGATGTTTGGACGCTACAACATGGGCGCAACGGCAGAAAAGATTGCCGAAACCCTGGGCATCACCCGGGAAGAGCAGGATGCCTTCTCCTTTGCATCTCAGCAGAAGGCTATTGCTGCCATTGACGCAGGCAAGTTTAAGGATGAGATTGTCCCCGTTGTGGTTCCCCAGGGCAGAAAAAAGCCCCCCATTGTATTTGACACCGATGAATTCCCCAAGCGCGACACCAGCATGGAGAAGATGGGCAAGCTGAAGCCCTGCTTCAACATCACCACCGACGAGCAGGGGAGAATCTATAACAGCTCGGAGCTGACCGGTACCGTAACCGCAGCTTCCTCCTCTGGCCGGAACGACGGTGCATCCTGCATGCTGCTGATGACCGAGGAAAAGGCGAAGGAACTGGGCCTGAAGCCCATCTGCCGGATCATCGGCATGGGCACTGCCGGCTGCGATCCCCGCACCATGGGCCTTGGCCCTGTGTATGCAGTTCCCAAGGCGCTGAAAAATGCCGGACTGACCATGGACGATATCCAGCTCATTGAGCTGAACGAGGCATTTGCTGCACAGTCCCTGGGCTGCATCAAGCAGCTCCACTGGGAGGACAAGATGGACATCATCAACGTCAACGGCGGCGCCATTGCACTGGGCCATCCCGTTGGCTCCTCCGGCTGCCGGATTCTGGTGACCCTGATGTATGAGATGAAAAAGCGCGGCCTCAAGTACGGTCTGGCAACCCTGTGTATTGCAGGCGGTATGGGTCAGGCAACTGTCATTGAGATGTGCGACTGAGATTGCAGAGAAAGGATGTAATAGTGATGGCAAAGTCCAATAAGATTATGATTCAGGTGTGCCTTTGCGGCGCTGGTACCAAGAAGGATAAGGCACCTACCGTTCCTTACACTGCCGACGAGCTGGCCGAGCAGATTGTTGCCTGTGCAAAGCTGGGCGCTTCCATTGCCCATATCCATGTTCGTGAGGACAAGGAAGTGGACGGCGTGATGCAGATCGGCTACAAGTCCATGAGCCTTCAGAAGTTTACCGAGGCCGTGGAAAAGACCCGCGAGCTGTGCAAGAAGGAGGGCGTGGACATCATCATCAACCTCACCACCTCCGGCGGCGAGTATGAGGACTACAAGCGTCTCC
>CAVEIY010000172.1:0-3997 GCA_963615825.1 Flexilinea sp. | reverse complement strand
GGGTGGAGAAATGCCGACTGTTCCATGCGGCGAACATCACCGAGAGGGAACCGACCACATGGAGGGAAGGACAGACATTGGTGTTGGTATCAAAGCTGTAGAGAAACTGCACCACATGAACCATCCAGTTGTCCCGGGCAAATTCCACAGGGCGAAATTCCTGACAGTTGGGGAATAGGATGTACACTGCCACAGAGGCCCAATAGGTGATGGCAAGATAGCGGATGAACTTGCGGAAGGTGGGCACATCAAACAGCAGCGTGTAGAGATGCATGCCGATGATGAACAGAAACCAGAAAAAATAGGGAATCACAAACCACTCGCAAAAGGGAATGTGACTGTCCAGTGGGCAGGACATGATGTGGTAGCTGTCTCGAATCCATACTCGCTCGAGAATATAAAAAACGATGCCGAAGCTGGGCCAGAACAAAAGGAGCTTCAGATGGGAATATCGCGGCTCGCTCAGGGTGTGGAGATTCAAATCCCGGTAGTCCACGATGCTTGTATGTTCCATAGGAGATTCCTCGCTGTTGCCAAAATTGTTATCGTTCCACAAAGTATAGCATAAGTAGCGTGGTTATGCAACGGCCATTGTCATGAAAATTTTCTGTGGCTTCCCCCAAAACGGATGTTCGGATTGTGCTATTTCGTTGGATTTGAACAGTTTGACTCCGAAAGAATTGACGGGGTGCTGCCGGTACCTTATAATATAAAATAACAATCTGGGGCACTGGGCGAAGGTGCCCGTGAAAGGAGATTTTCACCATGGAAAAGCTGAAAACCTATCTGCTGGATGGAAAAGAAGTACCGGAGGGAACCCCCGGGGCCGTATTGTATGAAACCGATCCCATTGCGCCGGAAACGGGACTGTATGCCGGTGGTATGACCAAGGGCAGCAGCAACTATCGGACGGCGCTGTTTGTAGACGGCGGCAAGGTGCAGGAGCATCAGTCCGTTACGGCTGCCATTACAGGAGGCACCTATGACGGTGCAGGCATTACCGGCGGCGTGATTGACTCTGACAACCAGTATTTCAATGGCGTTATGGTCAATGATTCCGAGTTTACGGTGAAGAACCTTACCATGACGGCCGATGGCTCCGGCGGCAACGACTTTAAGGGCTTTGGCGCTGGTGTTGCCGGTTATGGAAAGACCAAGCTGGACGTAGACGGCTTTGTCTTTGCCGGAGCGGGCGCAGTTCGTCATGGCGTATTTGCAGGCGGCAGTCATCCCGAGGACAACCTCACTGTGAATGTGAAGAACTCCTATATCAAGGCAAACGGCTCAAAGTACGACTTGGCAGCCGAGGGCATGAGCTCCTGCCCCTGGATGCTGGGCATCAGCCCCGACGGTCATGCCCGGGCGACCATGTGCGACGGCTACAGCCATGTGAATTATGAGAAGGACGTGCTGCTGTCCGATGGCTGGGGCGTTCTGTCTGTTGACGATACCGGCGATACCAAGGAATTCGGAACCTATGCCATTGAAATGCAGGTAAAGGACTCCGTGATTGACGTGACCACAGAGGGCAGTGGCGATCCCAGCTGCTATGCCACCTACTCCATTGGCGGCTGCCGGAACCGGTTCTATGGCTGCACCATCGGTGACGGTGCAGCATCCGAGGCGTTCCAGGCACTGAAGGCAAACCTGCCGAACACCGGCCTGGTTTATGATTATGCCACGAAGAAATACGGCATGACCTATGCTGCGGTGGTAGCCAACGAGCATGCTTCCGCTGGCTGGTATGACGGCTGCAACGTTACCACCAAGTATGGCGTGATGTATCATAAGACCAACAACGTCCGCTATGTGCCCGGTGCAGCGGACGATACCGCAAAGACCCTGCCGGAGTGCGGTATTACGGAGGTTCAGAATTCCACCTTCCATACGCAGGGGGCTGCGTTCCTGATTAAGGCCTGCACTCCTGCCATCGACGTGGTAAACAGCAAGTTCCAGTCGGAGCAGGGCGTCATTGCACAGCTGATGACCTGCGATGATCCCGGTATGGGCACCCCGGCATTCTCTGAGGTGCTGGATTTGACCGCACCGGTTGCGAAGGATCCGAAGTACAACCCCTATGACTATAACCGGAAGGATCAGAAGCTGTTCCGGAAGTTTGATGTGAAGAACATGATTGCCGATCCGCAGCTGACCTTTACCGGCTGCAACGAGAAGAACAGTACGACCCTGGAGGGCGGCTTCTACAACAGCATTTCGGTGGAGACCAACGGTGAGGGCATGCTGTGGTGGGGCCAGAATATGATCCTGACCTTTAAGGATTGTGATATCAAGGGCGCAATGACCTCCTCTGTGGCTGCCCATAACGGCTATTCCTACTATCTGGCGGATGCCAACAACGAATTCGGCGGAATTCCGGTCAACGGCGACGGCTTTGAGATCGCCGGCAAGTGGGAAAAGCCCTCCTTTGGTCCTCCGATGCCTGCAGAAGGCGAGGGTGCGCCGGATATGGCTGGTATGCCGCCTATGGACGAGATGCCTTCCATGGAGGGAATGCCGCCCATGCCGGAGCCGAAGTTCTACTTTACCCCCGATTACGACGAAAAGGGCAACCTGATTGTCATCGGCAAGGAAAAGCTGACGCCTGCCAAGGGCTGCATCATCGGCAAGGACGCAACGCTGCTGGGCGGACTGACCAATACACCTGCACCGACCGTCAATAACGGCGTGTGGGTCAAGCTGGTCAATGGCTCCACTTGGACGCCTGTGGGTAAGAACTATCTCACCCGTCTGGAGGTTTCTGCGGACAGCGCCATCCATGGCACCGTGACCATTGGCGGCGAGACAGTAGCCGTTGAGGCTGGCAAGGTCTATACCGGCGAGATTGTGGTAACGGCATAAGCGAAAAGATAGGGCAGCACCGCACAAAGTCGCCCGTGGGAAATTGGCTTTTCCGACGCAAATTCTCTGGCTGAATCTCCTTGACGCTTTGGGCGGTATTGCCATAGAAAACCCCGGCTGTGATTTTTTCACAGCCGGGGAAATTTTCATGCCTGATACAGGGCTTTGTGTGCGTTTTCCAGATCCTGGCGAATTGCAATGTGCTGGGGACATGCTTTTTCGCATTTTCCGCACTTGATGCAATCGCTTGCGGGCTTCAGACCGTGACCGCCGACCAGCCATTCCTCCTGATGCTTGGCAGCGGGGAGATCGTGATACAGGGTCAGGTAGTTCATGGCAGTGAAGGTGCCGGAGATGCCGATGTGCATGGGACATACCTTGGCGCAGTAGTTGCAGGTGGTACAGGGAACCATGGGAATTCGGTGGATTTCCTCCTGTGCCTTTTTAAGGGTTTCCTGTTCTGCGTCGCTCAGACCGGTAAAGTCCTTCATATAGGAGAGGTTATCCTCCATCTGTTCCACATTGCTCATGCCGGAGAGTACCGTGATGACGCCCTCCAGATTGGCGGCAAAGCGAATGGCCCAGGAGGGGATGGACATATCTGGCTCGGCAGAACGGAGAATCTCCTGGACGGATTCCGGCGGATTGGCCAGCATACCGCCCTTGACCGGCTCCATGATAATCACGGGTTTTCCGTGGGCGCGGGCAACCTCATAGCAGCGGCGGGACTGGACGGCGGGATAGTCCCAGTCGGCGTAGTTGATCTGAAGCTGTACAAATTCCATCTCGGGATGGGCGGTGAGAATGGCGTCCAGCTCCTCGGGGGTGGAATGGAAGGAGAAGCCAACATGACGGATCAGACCCTCCGCCTTTTTCTCCTGCACCCAGGTCCAAAGGTCGAAATCGTCGAAATATTGGGTGCGGCTTTCGCCTAGATTGTGGAGCAGATAGAAGTCAAAATAGCCTGCGCCGGTCTGACGGAGCGAGGTATCAAACTGAGAA
Organism: Flexilinea sp.; assembly: GCA_963615825.1. Taxonomy (GTDB): domain Bacteria; phylum Bacillota; class Clostridia; order Oscillospirales; family Oscillospiraceae; genus HGM13006. Next base: position 136 of record CAVEIY010000172.1, on the reverse strand, counting down.
ATGGCCTCTTCCCGGGTCTTACAGTTGATCCAGGCGGCATTTTTGGTGGCCAGCTGGAAGGAATCACGGGGATACCGCTCTACCAGTGCCTGACGAATGGCGTCCTCACTGCCTGCATAGGCCCAGGCGGTGTCGA
>CAVEIY010000171.1:0-3997 GCA_963615825.1 Flexilinea sp. | reverse complement strand
TGGCGCCAACATTCTGCACCACGTTTTCTGCTTTTTGATCCATACGATCCCTCTTCCCACAATGCAGGATTACGTTCTGCATATTTTTCTATCATTATACCCGCCGCGCCGAATTTCTGCAAGAGGTCCGAAAAAAGATGCTTGCATATTTGAAAAAACATCGTATAATGTTGTCCTGTAACGAGGAATCTGGGGCATCGCCCCAATGGAGGAACAAATTATGGAGGAACAACTGACCCTGCTGGACCGGGCCATCATTTTTGCTGCAAAAGCACATGCCGGTGCGCTGCGGCGAGACGGTCACACGCCCTACATTCTGCACTGCACCGAAGCGGCTGCCATCGCTGCTACCATGACCCAGGACCAGGAGGTTCTGGCCGCTGCGGTACTCCACGACGTGGTGGAGGATACTTCCGCTACAGCCGAAACGCTGAAAAAGGAATTCGGCAGCCGGGTTGCCCAGCTGGTAGAGGCAATGAGCGAAAATAAACGCCCGGATCTTCCCCCGGAGGATACGTGGCTGGTTCGGAAGGAAGAAACCATTGCGGCATTGGAGGAAAGCAGTGATCTGGCCGTTGCACAGCTATATTTGGCTGACAAGCTGTCCAATCTGCGGGGCATTGCCCGGGACTATGAGGAATACGGCGACGATCTGTGGGAATTCTTCCATCAAAAAAGCCGCGCCAAGCAGTCCTGGTACTATTATCGGCTGGAAACCGCGCTGGCAAAGCTGTCGGACACCGACGCCTACCGGGAATTCCACCATCTGCGGCTTCGGGTCTTTGAACACGGCGAAGCATTTTAATACAGCACACGGCGACCTGGCAATGAAGCCAAGTCGCCGTTTTTCTATGCCTGATAGCCCAGCTGAAACGCGCGCTTGTTCAGCGCTACAAATTTCGGCGCAACCGTTTTTTCGATGGCGGCAATCCACTTGTCATAGGGGATGTCAAAATATTTTGCCACCCGTCCCATCAATACAATGTTCGCCGCCTTGGCAGAGCCGGCTTCCTCCGCCAGCGTCAGCGCATCCACCGCGTCGATTTTGGCTCCTGCCTGCTCCATCTCCGGCAGCACTCCGGCAGGGTATTCCGCCGCACCGATAATCACCGGCATGGGGTCCACCTGCTGGGTATTCACCACAATTACCCCCTGGGGTTTCAGATTGGACAGCCAACGTGCCGCCTCGATTTTCTCAAAGGACACAATCAAATCCGCCTCACCGGTGTCGATGATGGGAGAATACACCTTGTCGCCGAAGCGCACGTAGGTTACGACGCTGCCGCCTCGCTGACTCATTCCGTGGACCTCAGACACCTTGACATCATAGCCCTCGTCTACCAGCAGCCGTCCCAGCAGCTTACTGGCCAGCAGGCTTCCCTGGCCGCCTACGCCCACGATCATAATGCTCTTTGTCTCCATGGTCACACCTCCTGAAATGCGTCAAAGGGGCAGATCTGCTGACATACGCCGCAGCCAACACACAGCGTGGGATCTACCGCAGCCTTTTTCCCGTGCATGGCAATGGCCGGACAGCCGAAGCCCATGCACTTTTTGCAGCCCCGACATTTTTCCTCGTCCACATGCAGAGCAGGTTTTGTTTTCACATATTTCAGCAGGACACAGGGCCGCCGGGAGATAATGACCGAAGGCTCCGGCGCCGCCAGTTCTTCCTTCAATACCGCATCGCACTGGGCAAGATCATAGGGGTCCACCACCCGTACCCGGCGGATGCCAATGGAACGGCAAAGGCTCTCCAGGTCGATCTTTCCGGCAGGATCGCCCTTGATATTGTAACCGGTGGTGGGATTCTGCTGATGGCCGGTCATGCCGGTGATGGAGTTATCCAGAATAATCACCGTGGAGTTGGAGCCGTTATAGGCAATGTTGATGAGTCCTGTCACACCGGAGTGGATAAACGTAGAATCACCGATCACGCCTACCGTGTGCTGCTCGCCCTCCTGGCCCATGGCCTTGTTGAAGCCATGGAGTCCCGATACCGATGCGCCCATGCAGAGAGTCGAATCCACGGAACTCAGCGGTGCCTGTGCCCCCAAGGTATAGCAGCCAATATCACCGATCACCGTACACTTGTTTTTTGCCAGCGTGTAGTACATCCCACGATGCGGACATCCGGCGCACATCATCGGCGGACGGGCCGGGATCGGCGTATCAATGGACAACAGCGGCTTTTCCGGCAGGCCGAATGCCTTTGCCACGGTCTTTTGCGAGAACTCTCCCAGCGGCGGGAACAGATTCTTTCCCTCCACCTTCAGGCCCAGGGTCTTACAGTGGCGCTCTATGATGCCGTCCAGCTCCTCCACCACCACAAGCCGGTCCACCTGCTCCGCAAAATGCCGGATCAAATCCACCGGCAGCGGATTCAGCATGCCGAGCTTCAATACACTGACGCTGTCGCCAAAGACCTCTTTGACATACTGGTAGCAGGTGCCAGAGGTGATGATTCCCAGCTGCGTGCCGCCCATCTCCACCCGGTTAAAGGGACAGTTTTCTGCCAGCAGACGGAGGCGTTCCGTGCGCGCCTCTACCTTGGGATGCCGCGCAATGGCATAGGCTGGCATCATTACATACTTGGCAACGTTTTTCTCATAGGGCTTTTTCGGCGGAACCACCCGCTCCTCCAGCTCAATGATGCTCTGAGAATGGGAAATACGGGTACACATCCGCAGAATCACCGGCGTATCGTATTCCTCAGACAGATCAAATGCCGCCTTGGCAAACGCTTTGGCTTCGGCAGAATCCGACGGCTCCAGCATGGGCACCTTGGCCGCAATGGCATAGTGCCGGGAATCCTGCTCGTTCTGAGAGGAATGCATGCCGGGATCATCCGCCACGCAGATCACAATGCCGCCGTTGACGCCGGTATAGGACAGGGTAAACAGCGGGTCTGCCGCCACGTTCAGCCCCACATGCTTCATGGCACAGCAGCTGCGGACACCGGCAAGGGATGCGCCAAATGCCGTTTCCAGCGCAACCTTTTCGTTGGGCGCCCACTCTGCATAGATTTCAGGATATTTTGCCGCTTCCTCGGTGATTTCCGTGGAAGGCGTACCCGGATAGCTGGAGATCAGGCTGCATCCCGCCTCATAGAGTCCCCGGCTGACCGCTGCATTGCCGATATATAATTCTTTCAAACTCAGTTCCGTCCTTTCCGGCACGATCCGATACTTTATGGATGTAATGCGTTATGTTGTTAGTTAAGTATACATGAATTTTCCGCAAAAAGCAACCATCCATCCGTTTCCCCGTCAAGAATTCCAAAGGAGCCGCTGCACAAACCATGCAGCGGCTCCCCATCGGTTTTCTTATTTTTTCGCCTGCTCTTCCTGAGCCTCTTCCTCTACCAGGCTGGTTTTCTCAACCACCTGATTGATGAAGGTTGCCAGCAGTCCGGCGGCCTCTTCGGCGGTCAAGTGGCTGACATTCAGTGCGATATCATAGTTGTTGAGATCGCTCCACTTCCGGTCCGTATAGTAGTTATAATAGGTTGCACGGGACTTATCCAGTCGGGCAATCCGAGCCTGCGCTTCCTTTTTCGACACATTTTCCCGCTCCATTACCGTTTTCGTCCGTGCCTCAGTGCTGGCCTGGAGGAAAATATCAATGGTGGGCTTATAGCCGGAAAGCACATAGTCCGCACAGCGGCCGACAATCACAGCCGGTCCTTGATCCGCAATGGTACGGATGATGCCGGACTGCACCATAAACAGCTGGTCGTTCAGCGGCATGCCATAGAGACTGCGGTTGCTGCGGTTGCTGAGAATATAGCCCAGCGACGTGGTTGCGGTCTTTTCAGCCTCTTCAAAGGCTTTTTCCGCAAACCGGGTTTCCCGGGATGCAATGGTAATCAGGTCCTTGTCATAAAAGGGGATTCCCAGCTTCTCTGCAAGGAACTTGGCAATCTGGTGTCCGTCGGTACCGTACTGACGGCTGATGGTGATCATGGGATATTGTTTCATAGGATCACAGCCTTCCC
>CAVEIY010000170.1:0-4107 GCA_963615825.1 Flexilinea sp. | reverse complement strand
CTCCATGATGCTTCGATCCATAAATGCGCCGGGATCGCCCTCGTCGCCGTTGCAGACCACATAGCGGGTGGTTTCCTTCTGACGGGCAACCTGGCTCCATTTCCGTCCGGTGGGGAAGCCTGCACCGCCGCGGCCGCGAAGTCCGGATTCCGAAATGGTGTCGATGATGGATTCCGAGGTCATTTCAAACATGGCGGTTTCCAGAGCGGAATAGGCACCGGCGGCCAGCGCATCCTCAATGTGCTCTGCGTCGATATGGCCGCAGTTTTTCAGCACCAGCCGGGTCTGCTTGGCATAGAAGGGGATTTCCTCCTGGGTTTCATAGACCTTGCCATTGGAATGGAACATCAGCCGCTCCACCGGTTCGCCCCGGAGTACGGTCTTTTCAAAGATTTCCTCACAGTCCTCGGGCTTTACCTTTAAGTACAGATAGTGATACGGCTCAATGCGAACCAGGGGACCCATTTCGCAAAAGCCATGGCAGCCGCTGGTTTTTACGCTGGTGTGGGCGATTTCTGCACCAAACTCCACCTGGGCGTCGTCCAAATGCTCGGTCAGCTCCAGCATCCTGGCGTAGATCTTATCAGCTCCGCCTGCAAGACATCCGGTGCCGCCGCAGACAAGAATCTTACATTTTTGACCCCGCAGCCGCATCTCACATTCCTGACGGAGATGCCGGAGATCGTCTCTTGACTGTAGTTTCATGCTTCCTTCTCCCTTAACTCTTTGATGACCGCGCGAATTTTATCCGGCGACATCTGGGGATAGACCTGCTCGTTGATGGTCAGGGCAGGAGCCAGTCCGCAAGCGCCCAGACAGGATACGGTTTCCACTGTAAACATCATGTCATCCGTGGTATGCTTGTCGGCGCTGAGGCCCAGGTCCTGATAAAGCGCCTCCAGAATCGGCACGGAATTTCTGACATGACATGCCGTTCCGTCGCAGACCTTAATGACGTACTTTCCCTTTGCCTCAAAGGAGAAGTTGACATAAAAGCTTGCGACGCTATAGGCTTTTGCCTCGGAAATTCCGATTTTCTGAGCCACATAGGTCAGAAGCTCCGGGGGGAGATAGCCGTATTGCTCCTGGATATCCTGAATCACCGGGATCAGCGAGCGTTCCTCTGCGGGATAGTTTTTAAGAATGGCGTCTGTTTGCGTGTAATAGGATTGATCCAACATTCTATCAGCCTCCATAGCGCGGAAAAACGGCGCTACTTTTTTCATTCTTGTCCCGCTGCAGAAAGCTGGCGGAACAAGGCTATTATAGGCGCTTGCAGGGGTTCCTGCAAGAAGTTTGTGAAAAAAATAACAAAATGGAGAAAACAAAACATTGTGTCGCCGTCAAAGCCCGCAGCCGCAATTGTGCGGTGTTGCCTTAGGCCATTTGGCAGGGAGACGGCGCACAGAGCCCCAGCCCATAATGAGCTGGGGCCAAAAGAGGGGGGATATCTATGGAATCCGAAAAGGGTTAAGCCTGGGTCCACTTCCAGTTGCGAACCTCGGGCAGATCCACACCGAATTCCCGGATATACTGCTTGTGCTCGATGAGCTTATCCCGCATGAGCTGAATCAGGAACGCGCCGCGGTTTCCAAGCTGCGGCAGACGGTTGATGACGTCCATGACCAGGTGGAACCGGTCAATGTCGTTCTGTACCCGCATATCAAAGGGCGTTGTGATGGTGCCCTCTTCCTTGTAGCCCCGGACATGGAGCTGGCGGTTGGTGCGCCGATAGGTCAGCTCGTGAATCAGGGTGGGATAGCCATGGAACGCGAAGATAATCGGCTTATCCTTGGTAAACAGCGCGTCATAATCCGTATCGCTGAGGCCGTGGGGATGCTCGCTGGCAGGCTGGAGCTTCATCAGGTCCACCACATTGATGACGCGGACCTTGATCTCCGGCATATATTCCCGCAGAATGGTGACGGCAGCCAGGGTTTCCAGGGTGGGGGTATCGCCGCAGCAGGCCATGACCACATCCGGCTCCTGTCCCGCGTCGTTGCTGGCCCACTGCCAGATGCCGATGCCCTGGGTGCAGTGACGAATGGCCTGCTCCATGGTCAGCCATTGGGGACGGGGGTGTTTGCTGGTGACCAAGACGTTGACATAATTCCGACTGCGGATGCAGTGGTCAAAGCAGCTCAGCAGGCAGTTGGCATCCGGCGGCAGATACAGCCGTACTACGTCGGCCTTTTTGTTGGCCACATGGTCCAGGAACCCCGGGTCCTGATGGGTAAAGCCGTTGTGATCCTGCTGCCAGACGTTGCTGGAGAGTACATAGTTGAGAGATGCAATATCCTGCCGCCAGGGAAGCTGGGCGCAGACCTTCAGCCATTTGGCATGCTGAGCGAACATGGAGTCTACAATACGAATGAATGCCTCATAGCTGTTGAAGAAGCCGTGACGGCCAGTGAGCAGATAACCCTCCAGCCAGCCCTGGCACATGTGCTCGGACAGCATGCCGTCCATCACCCGGCCATCGGTGGAGAGAAATTCGTCCGCTGGAGTCATGTCGGCCTGCCACTGGCGGTTTTCTTCCTCAAATACATGGCCCAGCCGGTTGGACATGGTTTCGTCCGGCCCAAAGATGCGGAAGTTCTTCTCGTCCTTGTTGAGCCGGAAAATATCCCGCACATAACCGCCCAGCTCAATCATGTCCTGAGCTTCTACCGCGCCGGGAGCAGGGACCTCCACTGCATAATTCCGGAAGTCCGGCAGCCTGAGGCTCTTGAGCAGCAGTCCGCCGTTGGCGTGGGGATTGGCACCCATGCGACGGGTTCCCTCCGGAGCCAGGGCTTGAAGCTCTGGGATCAAGCGGCCGTTTTCATCAAATAGCTCCTCCGGATGATAGCTGCGCAGCCAGCGCTCCAGAATGGCAAGATGCTCCGGCTTTTCCATGGAGACGGGAACCTGATGGGCGTGGAAGCTGCCTTCAATCTGTACGCCGTCTACCTCCTTGGGACCGGTCCATCCCTTGGGGGAGCGGAATACAATCATAGGCCACCTGGGTCGTTGGGTATCGCCGTCCTCTCTGGCCGCTTTTTGAATGGCGCGGATTTCTTCAATGGCGGTATCCAGAACGGCGGCCATTTTCTGGTGCATTTCCATGGGGTCAGAGCCTTCTACAAAATAGGGCTTCCAACCGCAGCCCTCGAAGAAGCTTTGCACCTCTTCATGGGAGATGCGGGAGAATACGGTGGGATTGCTGATCTTAAAGCCGTTGAGATGGAGAATCGGCAGGACCGCGCCATCGCCCACAGGGTTCAAGAATTTGTTGCTGTGCCACGCCGTTGCCAGCGGTCCGGTTTCTGCCTCGCCGTCACCGACCACGCAGGCTGCAATCAGGTCAGGATTGTCAAACACTGCGCCAAAGGCATGGGCCAGAGAATAGCCCAGTTCACCGCCCTCGTTGATAGAACCGGGCGTTTCCGGTGCCACATGGCTGGCGATGCCCCCGGGGAAGGAGAACTGCTTGAACAGCCGCTGCATACCTTCGATATCCCGGCTGACATCCGGATAAATCTCGCTGTAGGTGCCCTCTAAATAGGTCTGGGCCACCATGGCGTTTCCACCGTGACCGGGGCCGGAGAGGTAGATCATATCCAGGTCATATTTTTTAATCACACGGTTGAGATGGGTGTAAATAAAGTTCTGACCCGGTACGGTGCCCCAATGGCCTACGATTTTCCGCTTAATATGCTCGGGCTTCAATGGTTCCCGCAAAAGGGGATTATCCAGCAGATAAAGCTGACCGGCGGCCAAATAGTTCGATGCCCGCCACCATGCGTGGAGATTGTGCAATTCCTTTTCACTGAGTACACAAGGCTGTGTGTTCATAGTTGCCCTCCTTGCTGTCTGATATGTATGAGACGTATGTGACAAGTAGCTACACTTTCATTATACACAGATCGCAAGAAAAAGCAAGGGTTTTATGCGGTTAGATCAAAATCTGCGTCATTCGACGGAATTACCCCAGGACTATTACACCGGGGGCATGAAGACATGCCGCATTGGCATTGGATTTTGCCCGGGAGCTGGGGTATCATCTAGCTAGAGATATTACGCAGGTGAAACGATCTGCGCACAACGAATGGAGGTAACACCATG
>CAVEIY010000169.1:0-4203 GCA_963615825.1 Flexilinea sp. | reverse complement strand
CCCGGTTTCTTCTTTGTGGAAAACAGCGGGATAATAGATGGGCGCCATGTTGGGCATCTCCTTTTTATGAATTCAGAGGGACGGCAGAGGCTTATTTCAGTCCAGCCTGTTTGAGAATTTTAGCCTCAAGCCCTTTGCCGAGATCCTTTGCATGAACTGGTACAATGATCGTTATACCGGTTTCCGGATTCCTGAGCTTATGGTGGGAGCCATTGACGCTGATGACAACGTAGCCGTTGTCCTGGAGCAGCTTTAGCATCTGCTTTGCCGTCATGGGCATTGCCAATCACCTCTGGTGTATCATTATTTTAGCACGTGTTTATACGTGTGTCAAGAAATCGGGGAGAAAAGAATGAGAGGACGCTTGACCTATCTTCTCTCTTCTATGTCCATTTTATGTATTTTATGGTAGTTTGTCAACAGTTTATAAATGTGTGGGAAAAATTTCACCCGCACCCCGGCGCCAAAGGCCCGGTGCAGGAGACTGCACCGGGCCTTTGTGTATGGGGATATCAAATGGACTGGCCGGGAGCTGCCGCTAAAAGTGCGCTCCAATTGTCGGGAAAACCAATGTGGGAAAGAGCAATGTCGGGGAGATACGACTCCACCAGGGCAGAGATTTCGAGCCGAAAACGGTTGTTCCACGTGGCTTTGTCCGGATATAAGTACTTTAGCACCATGATTTGAGAAAAAAGACTGCGGTTCATGGGGTAAGCGGAATATTTTGGCGTCTTTGGAATTGCGGTAAAGTTCCAGAAATATAATCTGGAGTAGTGCGCACAACGGTTTCTAAGGTCCGTGACACAGCGCAGCCAGCTTTCCAGACAGGAAGGAACTGTATGAAATGCTTGCTTTGCAATCCGCTTTTGATCCTGTAGTTTCATGTCGCCGTAGAAATAGGCCAGCATTCCCATAGAAAAATATTCGATGACAACCCATATGGGAAAGTTCCCGTCGTATTTTTGCTGATGGTGCCGGACAACCAGAGAACGCTCATTGCTGTGGATGCAATCCTGCAGCTTCCGGTTGAATTTTGCGGTGTTGTGACGTGCGGAAAAGTTGGACGGGTCACAATAACCCAAAGCGCCATAGTGATGCCCGGAGTCATAGGAGAGCTGTGTGCGGAGGTAGAATTCGATATGCTCAATAACCTGAAAGAGCAGCGCACGAATATGGCTGTCAAATTCATAGATGCGCTTGATTCGCGCCAATGGAATGCCCGGAATATAGCTGCCGTCTGCCATACGGAAGGGGAGCAGATAGGCGGAAAGCCGATAGTAGTTTGCTTCCTGCAAAAATTTGATGCATGCGTCGGTATCCGTAATGATAAATCCGCGTGACTGCATACGAGCAGCTTGATCGGCAAAGGAGGTTGGTTGTTTAACTTCCATAATTTTCCCTCAACATGGAATAAAATGTCCCCCCATGGGACACATCGCTTTCGCGAGAGGTGCGGGGGGTCCTGACACCTATATTATATGTGGTTTTTGCTCAGATGTCAAGCTATTCTATTGAAAAAATGGAACGAAACGGAAAGGAAATGGAAGATTTCACCCGCACCCCGGCGCCAAATCCCGCTGCACGCTCCCTCGGTAGAGCCGGGAGAGCTGGTTATACGTCTCTCCGTCCAGCTGTCCGGTGGGGGAGGACTGGTGGAGGGACTGGATGGCGCGGATGCCCTCCTCGGTTTTCCCGTCGATGCGGCCGGTCAGCTCCGGCATGGGCAGCTGGGGGAACGGGGCGTGGAGGGCTGCCAGCATCCCCTGCACCAGAAAAACATGGGGGTGGGTCTGGCCCGGAGCGATGGTCAGCTGGGCAGGGAAGCGGACAATGGAGGCCTCGGCAGCCGTGAGCTGCGGCAGTGCGGCGTCATAGGCCGTGACAATGGCGGCATGGGTTTCGGCATCGGCAATGCCCGTTACCGGCAGCTGATATTTTTGCTGGAACGCGGAGACGGCTCCGGCGGTGACGGCTCCAAAGATGCCGTCGGGCACCAGGGTCGGCAAATCCTCGTCCAGAAACGACAGGGTTCGGAGCATCAGCTGGAGACTGCGGATGGGGGCGTTTAACACAGGGTCCTCCTGCATCAGGAATTCCTCCTTTCGGGATCAGATTGCCCGATGTACAGGGCAAAGCCGGGATACTGCCGGTGCCGGACCTGGGTAGCCGCCTGCTGACCCTGGGAGAGCAGGGTGAGATACCGGCGGAGATCCGGGGTAGGCTGGCCGGTGGGACGCAGACCGAGCTGGGTTTGGAGCTTTGCAATGGCACGGGTGGTGTTCCGGTCCAGCATGCCGCTGATCCGCGGGGTCACCATGGGCGCAAACACCGGGGCAATGGCCTGGAGGCTGCGCTGAACGTCGGAGATTGTCTCCACGGCGGCTGCATCGGAATCGGGGAACCGGGTGTCGCTGCTGAGCACATTCTGCTGGATTCCCTCAAAGCGGTTATAGATCTGGTTCCAGGTGGCCGCGCCCACCAGACCGCTGGGGGTCAGACCCGCATAGCGCTGATAGGCCAGCACCGCGTCCCGTGTGCCGATGCCGTATACCCCGTCGATGGTCGGCTCCGGAATCTCCGGGATGAACTGGGACAGCACCGACAGCATATACTGGAGCTTCGACACATATTCTCCCGTGCTCCCCAGGGACAGCACTCCGGGAATGTTATAGGATCCCACCTGATACCGCTGGCCCTCGGACCCCAGCTCCGCCAGCTTCGTCACCGCCACATAGATGGAGATGATCTGATACCAGGTGGCTGCGCCCACGATGCCGTCGGGATTCAGGTTGAAAATCCCCTGAAAGGCTTTTACGGCCTCCTCGGTGCCCGGGCCGAACAGTCCATCCACCGGATAGATTTTCGGAATGGCGGGATAGTTCTGGGCAATCCGGTTCAAGGCCCCCTGAACCGTCAAAACGCCCTCGCCGGAGGAACCCAATCGCAGAGGCGTGCCGGGGTAGGAGGGGGTCAGGTCGCGTACCGGAGCGTTGGTGACGATCTCGATGTCGTCGCCGTAGTAGTATTTGAGGATGTCGAGGTAGCTGTAGCCCTGCTGGGCGAGCTTCTGGCTGCCCCACTGGCTCATGCCGGAGCAGGTGACGGTGGTACCGTTGCAGAAGGACGAGGACAGGGGTTCGATGGTGCCAACCCGGCGGATATAGTTCCGAAACAGTTCATCCACCAGCTGGGAGACGTTCTCAAAGATGTCCCGTCCCTGGATGTACTTCTGGTCGTAGGCGGTGGAATTGGTGATGTCGAAATCATAGCCCCGGCTGGGGTAGTATTCCAGATAGATTTTGTTCAGGGCAAAGGAAATCTGCGCGAGAATATTGGCCCGAAGGGCAGCGTCGTTCCAGGTGGGATAGATTTCGCTGGAGGCCACATTTTTAATGTAGTCCCGGAACGAGACGGTGACATTCTCGGCCTGGGACCCGGGCGGACCCAGGTGGACGGTGATGTTGGCGGGAATATAGGGGGTATCGTTCATGGTGCGGCTCCTTCCCAGAGGGATTGGGGGGTGAAGGAAAAGTCCTCCTGTCCTGAGCCTTGGGGGTCGAACCGCTGGAGGGGGACAAGGCGGATGGTCTGCACCGTCTCCACCCCAGGGAACACCTGGAGGCCCTGGAGCGTCACCCGCTCAAAGTCCGGATGCTCCACGATCACGTTCAGGCCGGTCCAGGGCTGGATGCTGGTTTCCGGGGACTGGCTCAAATAGGCCCCGGGGGTTTCCACCACCACCGGGTCCGTTTCCCCGGAGGAATTGGTCACCCGGATGCCCAGAAGCCGCCCGGGACTCTGCTGCTGGCGGATCAAAACCGTAGCGCCCTCCACCGGAAGATCCGCGTCGGAGGTGTAGACCCGGAAAATGAGCCTGCCGCTGGATTGTGTTTCTGGCAAGATGCTTCCTCCTTTCTTTTGGGTAAAACCACGCTCAGGCGGCTGACGCGTTGTGTGGTATTACCCAGACCAATACCATAAGGTGCCACGTAGCTTGGATGAGAATGTCCGAATAAAAATGGGGGGATTGCGTAAGCCTCATTCGATATGGGTTCCAAATCATGATTCGTATCAGATGAATCCTGAAATTAGCATATGCGAGGGCCTGGGGAATTAGAACCGGCCTTCCGGCGAAAGTAGCAATTTTTGCCCTGGTATTTTGGCACTTCTGTTATGAAATATGCGAAAATAATACTATGACAG
>CAVEIY010000168.1:0-4211 GCA_963615825.1 Flexilinea sp. | reverse complement strand
CTTTGCATAGACGGTCATATCAGAGTTCATCGTCACCTTGGTGACGTTCTGGGTCAGCTCCTTGTCCGCATACCAGCCCTTGAAGATGTAGCCATCCTGCTTCGGGACATTGGTAATGGTAACCTCGGTGCCCTCCTGATAGGTTTCATCGTCAAACTTGGTGCCGCCGTTGGACTCGTAGGTCAGGGTATAATTCTTCAGCTCGCGGTCCAGATGCGCCACAGGAACCGGGAACGGCAGCTGAATTACCTTGCCATCCATCTCATAGTTCAGGGTTGCATTCTTGTTCAGCGAAATATCCGCGCCGTTTTCTTTTGCGGCTTCCTTCGCTGCATCGCTGATTTTTACGGTATAGGTCAGGGTGACCTTGTTGGTCAGCCCCTCTTTGTTTGTCCAATAAACGGTTCTGCCATCATCAGAGGTCCACAGTTCCGCATTCTCATAGCCGCCGGACTGCTCCACGGAGCCAACCAGTTCCACATCGTCGCCCATGGGATCGCAGATCAGGCCAGCCACCTTGGTGGTGATCTCATCCATGGCAACCTTCAGCTCATCGGCGTTATTTGCCGTATAGTTTCCATTCTCCGATGCCAGAGCTTTAAACTTATCATTACTGAACGTAAAGCCAACGGTGTAGACAATTCCGCCGCTCTCCTTGAACTCAGCAATTTGCTCATCAGGATATTTGTTCTCTGCTTCTTCCGGCAAGGTCGGTTCGCCATCGGATACAATAATCAAAACACGCTTCTTCGTGGTATCCTTTAGCTGGCCAATGCCCGTTTCCACACCGGCAATCAGATTGGTTGCGCCACCAGCCGAAACACCGGTATAGCTGGAATCCTGAGCAGTCTTGGCGTTCTGACTGAAATACACAAAGTGCTTCGTAACATCCTCGCCCAGATTCTGCTCCATGGTGTGGATTGCCGAAGTCGCCTGTGCCCACCGGCTGGTAACAGTTTTGCCATCTACTGTCGTTCCCATAATCGTACAATAGGGCACGTTATTGGCATCCCACGTATGTACATGTCCGCCCTGCTTCACAACCTTGCAATTCTCAGGACGAATCACCCACTGGTTTCTCTCAAAGGAATAAGCGCCGCACTGATCGGTTATTTCATGTCTGCGTTCATCCCAGGTAAACCAGTGCTTGTGTTCTTCTGCACTATTGTCTGTACACCAGTTCATGGAACCGGAGGCATCCAGCACAAACGCAACCTCTGCCGACTTAATAGAAACCTTCTCCTTGGCCTCCGCCGTCAGGGTCACAGTATAAGTACCGTCATCGTTCTTCTCTGCGGTTTTACTCAGGGTAATGTCCGGCTCTTCCCCGCTGGTAACTTCTCCGTCCAGCGTATAGTACCGGTCCGCAGGCCGAAGCGAATCTCCCGCGTCTACTGCCATTGCAGCCGTTGGAACCAAAGCCAGCACAAAGCTCAGACACAGCAGCAGACTCAACCATCTTTTTTTCATTGCAAGTTCCTCCTTCTTTAAGGCAATACCGTATCGTTCGGCAAGGACATTCAGCTGGAGATTTTGCGGTGGAAAAAGGCAGTTTTTCACAGGAACACTTTGTGTATTTCAGGAAAAAATAACGAATTCCCAGCGTAAACGCTCCGCTGAAGGCCACAGACGCAATTGTACGGTGTTGTCTAGGTTCATTATGATTAGCCCATATTCTGGACGTGGACTACAATTGTAGGGAAATCATGGCTTTCTCAATGCTCCCGTCGTTCTGGGTCTGGAGCATGTTATGATTGCAGTCGGTATGATATAACTTGTATTGGAGATATTACATTATATTCCCTATTGATCTAGTATTATTTAGATTGTAATGTTGATTGTACTCAAAATATAGCACACTCAAGAACATAGTTCAAGGCCTAAATGGAAAAATTATAAAGTTTTTTCCAGAGAAAAATTGCCAGGGCGTATGTCATACACTCTGGCAATTGGGTCACTCAAAACGATTCACGGATTTCCGCACCTCGCCGCAGCGCAAAAAAGGACCTGCTGCCTGCAATACACAGACAGCAAGCCCCTTGGGTGCTGAAAGATTTTTTTGTTATTCCGCCTGGACCAGATGCTCGCCGCAGGTCGGGCAGCGGAAGCCCTTAACCAGGGACTGCTCGTCCACCGCGAACTGATCACCGCACTGGGGACATTTCACCTGATAGAGGGGACGCTCGGTACCGTCGAAATACTCGTCTACCCCCATGCCCTCTTCCGGTTCGTCGTCCAGATCGCAGAGATAGTCCATCTGCTCCTCCAGCGCAGCCAAAGCGTCGTTCATGCCGTCGGACACCTCGCTGAGGAGGGAAACCTGGTGGCACAGTAAGCTCACCGTATCGGCCAGCTCCGCCATCAGCCGCTCCTTGGGATTCTGCTGATCCAGCTGCGCCTCAGCCTTTAAGGACTGGATATAAGCGGCCTGCTCTTCCAAGGTCATCAGCCCTTTGCGCGCTCGAGATACTCGCCGGTGCGGGTGTCGATGACGATCTTGTCGCCCTCGTTGATGAACAGGGGCACCTTGATCTCAGCGCCAGTCTCAACGGTAGCGGGCTTGGTTACGTTAGTAGCGGTATCGCCCTTGAAGCCGGGATCGGTCTTGGTGATCTCCAGGGTAACGAAGTTCGGAGGCTCTACGGAGAATACGTTGCCGTTGTAGCTGAGGATGGTGCACTCCTCGTTCTCCTTCACGAACTTGAAGCCGTCGCTCAGCTCGGACTCGTTCACTGCGGTCATGTCGTAAGTCTCCATGTCCATGAAGTAGTAGATGCCGCCGTCGTTGTAGGAGTACTCCAGCTTCTTTCTCTCAATGAAAGCGGTGGGATACTTTGCGGTGGGGTTGAAGGTGGTCTCGGTCACGGCGCCGGTCATTACGTTCTTCATCTTAACGCGGACGAAGGCAGCACCCTTGCCGGGCTTTACATGCTGGAACTCAACGATCTGCATGACCTTGCCGTCCATGTCGAAGGTAACGCCATTTCTAAAATCACTGGCTGAAATCATAGTTTTTCCTCCCTAGTTTCTATATACCGCCGGGGCGGCATAGTATCATGAATTATACGCTCTATTTTATCCTATTTGTGCCGTAATTTCAAGTGCTGGGGCCGATAAAGCGCTATCTTTTTCGTTTTTTCCGCCCCAGAGCAATAAAGGGGCGCTCAATTCCATAGCGAATCCGCTGAAACGGATTGCTGAAATACAGCGGATAGACCAAAATCGACGTAACCCCCGCCCGGTTTGCCCCCAGAACATCCGTAAAGGTCTGGTCCCCGGCCATGGCCGTATGCTCCGGCGACTGGTGCATGCGCTCCATGGCGGAAAGAATCCCCTTGGGGCTGGGCTTTCCTGCATGGCGAATCCAGGGAATGTCCCATTTTTCGCAGAAATCAGGCACCCGGCGGCTCTTTCTGCTGTTGGACACCACCATGATCGGAATGCCCGCGCGGTCCAGTGCTTCCTTCCACCGGAGGAACACCTCAGACGGCTCCGACGTGGTATAGGGCACGATGGTATTATCAAAGTCCAGCAGCACCAGACGAATATCCCGCTGCCGGAACCATTCAGGCTCCAGGTCCGTAATTTTCTGAACCTCCACATCGGCCAGCAGTGAAAAACCCATAGCTTTCTCTCATTTCTGCATAAAATTTTCCCCGGTCACATAGAATGACCGAAGCCACATTATAGTATCAGGAGGGACCATGCTTGTCAATCTCCTTTTTCCGAAGCCGTGAGGAGCTTCCCTCCGGCTGCTATCTCACCGACTGCGCGGTATCCGGCGGCCGTCTGGAGGACTTTCTCTCCGCCGCCCTTTCTGCCGCCCACGGCAGGCTCTGCGTGCGCATTTGTCCGGTGTATATGGAATTTCCGCTTCCCTGTTTTAACGGCACAGGACGGGTTCTCAGCCGCCAGGAGGCCCTGTCTCGCCCCGGCTCTGACCGACTCCACATCTCCGGGGACCTCTGCACCGGCTATTTCACCTATTGGGAACACAACCGGCTCCGGCTTGTGCTGTTTGACACCCAGGAAACCCTGGAGAAAAAGCTCCGCTGCTGTCAGGCCGCGAAGGTTCCCTATGTGCTGTTGGAGGGCTGGAAGGCAGAATGAAAGCGCCCCGCAGGAACAGCGGGGCGCCTAAACGCAATTGGAAAAGATCAATAATACTTTCTCTTATTGTTCTTTCGGGCGGCTTCAGACTTCTGCTTACG
>CAVEIY010000167.1:0-4221 GCA_963615825.1 Flexilinea sp. | reverse complement strand
CCAGGGCATAGAGCACCGCCGACGCCCCGGACTGATCCGGCGCAAAGGGGGATATCACCTTTCTGAGTCCCTTCATACGGTTTTCTCCTTTTCCGAAAGTACCTGATCCAGCCCGCAGAGCAGCTTCCGAAGCCCTGCATAGCCAAAGGGCTGCACGTCCTCATTCCAAGGAAGATTGGGACAGCCCGGATGATAGTAGCCCGCATCCTTGCCGATGGTCACGTCCGCCCCAGCCTCGCTGCAATCATAATGGAGCATAGTCGGCTCCAGATTGGAATAGATCCGCAGCTCCGGCGACAGCTTTGCCAGATGCTGCACATAGACAAAGTTTTCGTCCGTCACCGTTCCATAGATCTCGCTGACCGCATAGCCCATCCGGATCAGTGCCACCGCCAGCTCAAAGGGATCGCCGTTCATGCATTCGCCCAATGCGAAGGTCAACGCTCCGTGCTTTTCCCGGAACCGTGCAATGGCATTCTGGGTTTCCCGGTACATATTTTCATCCCGGAATTCCGTGCCCAGCGCTGCCCCCAACGCCTGATACTGGCTGTGGATTTTTTCTATCTGGTACAGCCGCCGCAGTTCAATGGACGGGATGCTCAGCCGCTCCTCAAAATCCCGGGCAGCAAACCGCGCTTCGGGATTCAGCACCAAATTGAAATTTGCCTCTGCCATGCACTGATATTCTCCATAGTCCCTGCATCGGGAGATTTCCCGAATCTGGCGGACGCCGATTCCTTCCAGCAGCTCATACAGTTCACAGTCCTGCTGTAAGGGCGCAAAGAAGCCCAGGATATTTACCGCAGTGGCTTTCTTTTTTCTCGGCTCCAGCAGAGAAAAAAGGCTTTGGCGGACGTGTACCATCGGCGGCTTTCGGCCCTCCCGGGTCAGGGCATACATATAACAGGGCCGCACCGGAAGCCCCACCTGCTCTTCTGCCCGACGGCATACCCGCTCCATGTCCGTTCCCAGCAGCGCATCCACACAGGTAATACAGATCATCACCACAGAGGGGCGCTTGGGGAGGCTTTCCACCACCTCCTGCACAGCCTGGGGGATCTTCTTGAGATGCCGGCCGGTGACCACATCCGTCTCATCCATCATCAGATAGAAAAACCGGTGGTCATACTCCGGCATTCGGCTAATCAGCGAGGTATTCCGTCCGCAGCACCCCGGGGCCACCAGCAGCATCACGGAGTCCGGAATGGCAAGTCCCGCCCGCTTGACGCCGAAGCCCTCTGCGCCGGGAGAGTTAAAGGCCAGCGTCGCCGGAGAGCTGTAAATCAGATGACAGCCGGACCGCAGCTCCGGAGGCAGATTCTCCCGCCCCCGCTCCGCAAGTTCCCGCGCGGTATAACTGGTTGCATTCACGGACATTCCTCCTTCCACAAAAGCTCTGCCAGGTCAAAGAACCGGCGGCTGATGGGCAGCTCCGGGTCCCCTTCAATCACGGTTTTTCCCATATCCTCATATCGAATGATCTCATCGCTGCGCGGAATCTCCCCCACAATCCGCAGTCCTGCGGAATCCGCAAACGCCTGAACCTTTTCCGTCTCGTGCTCCACATTCCGGTGATTGAGCACAATGCCAAACACCTTGGCATAGCTGCGATCCTCAAAATTCCGGACGGCACTGCTGATATTATTGGCTGCATACAGCGCCATTTTCTCTCCGGAGGTTACAATCAAGACCTTCTCTGCATAGCCCTCACGAATGGGCGCTGCAAACCCGCCGCAGACCACATCCCCCAGCACATCATAGAGCACCACGTCCGGCTTCCAGGTTTCAAACAGCCGAAGGTCCTCCAGCAGCTGGAATGTGGCAATAATTCCTCTGCCTGCACAGCCCAGTCCCGGGGTCGGCCCGCCGGTTTCAATGCAAAGGATTCCGCCGAAGCCCTGCCGCGAGATTTCCTCCAGTGACTCCGGGTCCCGCTCCGTTCGGCGCATAAAGTTCATCACCGGCTCCACCGGCGTTCCCCCCAGCAGATTGATGGTGGAATCTGCCTTGGGATCGCAGCCGATCTGGATCACGCGCTTTCCCATGGCAGCAAAGGCCGCTGCCAGATTGCTGGTCACCGTGGATTTCCCGATGCCGCCCTTTCCGTATATGGCAATTTTCAGCATAATTCTCTCCTGTCCGGGTATGAAAAAACCCCGCCGCACAGACAGCGGCAGGGCAGACGTATCCCTTGGGCCATTTCCATTCAAATGGCAGGCAGACGGCTATTCCGGCGCGGGAGGACCCTTGCTGTCAGAGCGCTTTATTTCATTTCATTGGCTTTGCGGTTGCCCCAAGGCTTCCGCGCAGTCTATATGGATTTATTCTATCATTTTTATCCCGGGAATGTCAACCTTCGATCTCTCTTCGATCCACTGCCTGAAACAGCGCTGAGTGCAGCAGGGCCTGGTACATTCCCCGTACCGTCTCATAAACCGCCTCCGGCTGGGCATTTTTCGCGATCATTCCGTTGATTACCCCCAGCAGTCCATTGCAAAGCAGCGCTGCCACAGCGTCCGTTGGATAGCGGCACTGCAGGCCAGTATGGCGCTGCATATACTCTGCAACATTTTTCTGAATATGCCGAAAGAACACGGAAAACAGATAGGGATTCTCCCCGGTGGAAACATGGGAGAAAAAATCATAGTTGCGGAATATCAGCCGCAAAATGCACTCCAACAGGTTCTCGTAGCCCCGCATTCCCACATTCTCCGGGTTGTTCTCCCGCTGCAAAACGTGATAGTCCTCCCATGCCTCCTGAATATAGTCCGAAAACAGCTCGTCTGCCAGCTCGTATTTATCGCTGTAGTGGGCATAAAACGTAATCCGGCTGGTTTCTCCCCGGCGGCACAGCTCTGCCACCGTGATTTTTTCAAAGGGGATCTCCGCCAGCATGCCAATCATTGTCGCCTTTAGGTTCCGCTTTGTTTTCAGAATTCTCCGATCCTCGTTCATTGATTTTACACCTGCTTTCCATCTGTATGGATAACGTACACCGCGGATCCATTCGTCATTGTATCCCATACATTCTGTATATTATTATAACAGATATATAATTTATTTCCACAGAAATCAGGTGTCCTCATGAAATTTTACCATCGTGTCCGCATTGTCACCGCAGCGCCCATTCTGGCGTCCGGCCTGCTGATTGTTCTGGGCTTACAGCGGCCCGAGATTTTCTCCGGTCCTGCCCAGTGGCTTCTTAGTCTGCTGTTTCTTGGGGTACTCCCGCTTTTGGGCTATCCGCTTCAACCCTATCTTCCCTATTTCAAGACTGCCGGCCGCCCTGGTCAGCGTACCCTTGCCATGCTCTTTGCCGCCCTGGGCTATCTTCTGGGCTGTCTTTTGCTGGCCGTCACCGGCGGCACTGCGGGCTGTTGGCTCGTGTATTTGGAATACCTGCTCTCCGGCATCGTCCTGCTTTTTTTGAATAAAGTATGCCACCTTACCGCCAGCGGTCATGCCTGCGGTGCCATGGGTCCGGTGGCGCTGCTGCTTCATTTTCACCTCTACGCTGCCTGCATCGTCGGGCTGGCCATTGCCGCACTAAGCATTGTTGCCAGTAAGCAGACCCGACGCCATACCCTGCCGCAGCTGCTGGGCGGCGGACTGATCCCCTGGGGCGTATTGCTTCTGCTGGAATGCCTGCTCTAACTGTTGGCGCAAGTTTTTAAGATTTCCCAAAGGTCCCATTTCACCGCTTGCTTTTATGCCCCACCCGTGGCATAATGATAGTCACTTTGTGAAGAAGCGGTGTATATCATGCAAAAACTGAAAAAAATCTGGTCAGCGGGCTGGCTTCCGGTTCTGTCCGTGATTCTGACCTGTTTCTATCCCTGCGTATTTCTCTATGCGCACAATGCCGGAGAAGCGCCATTTTCCAGTCTGTTTCCCTTTTTCGGCGTATTCCTGCTCAATGCGCTGGTTTTTCTGGTCCCCTTGAGCCTCATCCAGTGGAACATCTCCCGGGGCGCTTTTTTAACGGACCTTGCTATGCTGGTCATCATCAACTTCGGAATGCTCATGAATGCGCTGACCGCCCGTTGGGAATCCATCACGCCTGGTGCAATTCTCGCCGTGCTTTCCGTTTTGCTGCTGGTGGTGCTGGCACTTTTAATTTGGAAGCGCCCCAACATGAAGATTCCCTGCGGACTGTTCGCGCTGACCTTCGGCGTGCTGTCGGTGATTAGCTTCGGGTTGGCCGTCGTCACCAATCTCACC
>CAVEIY010000166.1:0-4284 GCA_963615825.1 Flexilinea sp. | reverse complement strand
GCAGTTGGCAAAATGGGTGCCGGTGCAGCCAAGGGCCTGAGCCTCTTCATTCATCAGCTCTACAAACTTTTCCCGGGAGCCGCTGACGTATTCGGCAATGACATTGGCGGCCTCACTGGCGGATACCACCAAAAGCGCCTGAAGCAGCCGATGAACGCTCATGGTTTCGCCTACCACCAGATTGCCGGTGGAGGCAGCCTGACTCAAATCGGAAAAGGCGGAGGATTGGACGGTAACGATGTCCTTGGGATCGCCGTATTTCAGGCAAAGGTATGCGGTCATAATCTTTGTGGTGCTGGCCGGATAGTTCTTTTCGTCGGCCTTGTACGCATACAGTGTTACACCGGTATCCATATCCATCAGATAGGCAGCATAGGCCGTGACGGAAATGTCGTCTGCAACCGGAGCGTCCTGCTCAATGAGCATGTCGCTGGCAGCGGCGGGGACGAGAAATCCCACCATAAAAACCATTGACAGCAGCAGGGCAAGCAGTCGTTTCATGAAATCGCCTCTTTTTCTCTCTCTTTTGCGCATAATCTTCATTATTCTATCAGAAATATCTGGGAAAGTAAAGAAATTCCTGATTGAGCTTCAGACGGACGAAAAGAGCGTGCGGCGATGCTTTTCATTCCACCCGGACTGTGGTATACTGACTGAGAAAACGCATATCACGAAGAAATGAGGGAATGATATGGCAAAAACATTGGTCCTGGCGGAGAAACCCTCGGTGGGCAGAGAGCTTGCACGGGTGCTGGGGTGCAAGAAAAGCGGAAACGGGTATCTGGAGGGGGACGACTACATCGTCACCTGGGCCTTGGGTCATCTGGTTACACTGGCAGATCCCGATGTGTATGACAAGAAGTATGAAAAGTGGGATATGCAGGACCTTCCGATGCTGCCCCAGAACATGAAGCTGGTGGTAATTCCCGAATCCCGGCGGCAGTTTCAGGTGGTATCGTCGCTGATGAAGCGCGGCGATGTGACAGAGCTGATTATTGCCACCGACGCCGGACGGGAGGGGGAGCTGGTGGCCCGATGGATTATGATCAAGGCCGGCTGGAAGGGAAAGACCCGTCGGCTTTGGATTTCTTCCCAGACGGACAAGGCTATTCGGGATGGATTCCGGAATTTGAAGCCTGCATCGGACTATGATAACCTGTTCCGTTCGGCGCAGGCTCGCAGCGAGGCAGACTGGCTGGTGGGACTGAACGTTACCCGTGCGCTGACCTGTAAATACAATGCGCAGCTTTCGGCCGGACGGGTGCAGACGCCGACGCTGGCTCTGATTGTACGGCGGGAAGAGGAAATTCGGAAGTTTACGCCCCGGGAGTTCTGGGGCATTACAGCAAAGCTCCCGGGCTTTACGGCCACCTGGCGGGATGGGGGAAAGAATGCACAGACCTTTGACCGGGACCGGGCGGAGGAAATCCTGAAAAAGCTCCAGGGGCAGCAGGCGGTTTTAACCCGGGTGGAGCGGCAGAGAAAAACAACGCCCCCTCCGGCTGCCTATGATCTGACGGAATTGCAGCGGGACGCCAACAAAAAGTATGCCTATTCGGCCAAGGAAACGCTGTCGCTGATGCAGAGCCTGTATGAACGGCATAAGCTGCTGACCTATCCCAGAACGGATTCCCGGTATATCTCTCAGGACGTGGTGGCAACCCTGCCGGAACGTCTGCGGAGCTGCATGGTGGACGAATATAAGCCGCTGGCGCAGGAAATCTATCGGAATAAGCCCCTGAAAACAAAATATCTGGTGAACGACGCCAAGGTAACAGACCACCATGCGATTATTCCCACGGAGGAACAGCCGCAGCTCTATGACCTCAGCGGCCCGGAGCGGAATATCTATGACCTGGTGGTGCGGCGATTCCTGGCGGTTCTGATGGATCCCTATGAATATGAGGAGATCCGGCTGACCATGACCATTGGCGGCGAAATATTCACTGCAAAGGGCAAGCGCGTCATCAGTCAGGGCTGGAAATCCGCCTATAACCGTTCGTTCCAACTGGAGGAGGACGAGGAAGAGGAAGAGCAGAGTCAGAACCTTCCGGCGCTGACCCAGGGGCAGAAGCTCCCAGTGGAATCGGCTGCATTAAAGCCCGGAAAAACATCCCCTCCGGCACGGTATACCGAGGCCACGCTGCTGTCTGCCATGGAGCATCCGGCGGGGCAGGTCAGTGATCGGAACCTTTCCAGAATCCTGGAGGAAACCTCCGGACTGGGCACCCCTGCAACCAGAGCGGATATCATCGAAAAGCTCTTTTCCACGTTTTATGTGGAGCGCCGCGGGAAGGAACTGGTGCCTACCTCCAAGGGCATGCAGCTGGTGGAGCTGGCACCGGAGGAATTGCGCTCCGCAGAGCTGACGGCAAAATGGGAGGATCGGCTTTCGGACATTGCAAAGGGAAAGGAAAAGGACACGGAGTTCGTGGACCAGATGCGCCGGTATGCCACAGAGCTGGTGACGGAGGTCAAGGCAAGCCAGCAGACCTATCGCCACGACAATCAGACCCGGACGCCCTGCCCGGAATGCGGAAAGTATCTGCTGCGGGTCAAGGGCAAGCGGGGAGAGATGCTGGTGTGCCCGGATCGGGAATGCGGCTATCGGCGGAGTCTTACCCAGACCACCAATGCCCGGTGCCCCAATTGCCATAAGAAAATGGAGCTTCGGGGCGAGGGCGAAAAGCAGATGTTTGCCTGCGTCTGCGGCTATCGGGAGAAGCTTTCGGACTTTAAAAAGCGGCGAGCAAATGCTGGAGCCGGTAAACGGGACGTGAGAAAATATCTGGCCAATCAGTCAAGCGGCGGCGGCAATACCGCCATGGCGGATGCACTGGCAAAATGGAAGGCGGCACAGGAGGCGAAAAACAAATGAAATTGATTTCATGGAATGTCAACGGGCTTCGGGCCTGCCTGGGAAAGGGCTTTCAGGAGTATTTTGACCAGGCGGAGGCAGACTTCTTCTGCCTCCAGGAGACAAAGCTCCAGGCAGGACAGGTGAATCTGGAGCTGCCGGGTTATCATCAGTATTGGAATTATGCCGAGAAAAAGGGCTATTCGGGTACGGCGATTTTTGCCAAGGAGGAGCCAATTTCGGTTCAGTACGGAGTTGGAGTACCGGAGCTGGACACCGAGGGGCGGCTGATTACCCTGGAATACCCGAACTTTTATGTAGTAACCTGCTATACCCCCAACGCCCAGGAGGGACTGAAGCGAATTGACCATCGGATGGCCTGGGAGGATGCATTCCGGGACTATCTGGTTGCGCTGGATCAGAAAAAGCCGGTGATGGTTTCCGGAGATCTGAATGTGGCCAGGCTGGAAATCGACCTGAAAAACCCCGGACCGAACCGGGGAAAGGCCGGATTTTCCGATCAGGAGCGGGGAAAGATGGAACAGCTGCTGGAGTGCGGCTTTGTGGATTCCTTCCGGGCGCTGTATCCCGATGTCACCGGCGTGTATAGCTGGTGGAGCTACCGGTTCAATGCCCGGAAGAACAACGCTGGATGGCGCATTGACTACTGGCTGGTATCTAAGCGGCTTCGGGAGCAAATTAGGGATGCGAAAATCCACAGCCAAATTCTTGGTTCGGACCACTGCCCGGTGGAATTGGAGATTGCGCTGTAACCCGGAAAACGTCTTTTATTTTTCACACATGTAATTTTGTAATAGTTCACAAAAATCCTGACAAGTCTGGAGCAGATTTGTCAGGATCGTGCTTTCTTGCAGGAAAATCATGCACTTTGCTGCATAAAAGCGTGAATGTAATGGATTTTTATACGGCGTATCCATATAATTGCAGGGACTTATGTAAAAATACTGTTGACAAATGGAGATTTCGATGTATAATTCTATGACGTAACGCATTAAAGTGTTTGCGTAGTAAATAACTGGAGCACCAATCCAGGATTGTTTACACGGAGACAAATTGGAGGTTCATCATGAAAAATCTGAAAAAACTCACTGCGCTGCTCACTGCCATCGGCATGGTTGCAGCTTTGTCCGCTTGCGGAAGTGACGCTGCGTCCAGCGCTGCTGCTTCTGCCGCATCCACCGGTTCCGCTGCTGCTCCTGCTGCCACCGAGGCTGCACAGGAGGCTGCTCCCGCTGAGGCTGGCTCTGCTGCCGAGGCAACCGATACCGGCGATCAGACCTATCTCATTGGCATCTGCCAGCTGGTTCAGCATGAGGCACTGGATGCCGCAACCCAGGGCTTTAAGGATGCACTGACCGAGAAGCTGGGCGACAAGGTTAAGTTCGACGAGCAGAACGCTTCCGGCG
>CAVEIY010000165.1:0-4335 GCA_963615825.1 Flexilinea sp. | reverse complement strand
GGTGATGATGCTGGGCATCGGACTGGCGGTGCTGGACAGCAGCGCCCTCCAGATGGTGGCCGAGTTTGTTCGTCAGGTCATCCAGTTTACAACGGCGAAGATCACACTAAATGCAACGGCAATGATAATTGAAATTGTGTTGGTGACGATTCTGGGAATTGCCGGTTCCATGATGCAGTTCTATGCGGCAATGTCCCTGGGCTACGGCTTTACCGGGCATAAGGGCCTGTGGTCTGTGATTTGCTATTTCGGAATCACGGTTCTGTTCCAGATCATTGGCAGCCTGCTGCTGGTTGGAACGCCCACCGGTGTGTGGCTGAACTCCATGGAGCTGACTGCCATGCAAGGGTATCATTTGGCGATGCTGGTTACTGGCCTTGTGGAGGTGGCAGCCGGGGCTGTGCTTTATGTAGTCACCTGGCTGAACCTGAAAAAGCGGCTGAATTTGGCATAAAAAAACAAGGCTGTGTCCCCAAAGAATGGGGGCACAGCCTTTTAATAAACTCAGGTGCGTTCCTGCTGGAGCGTTGAAAGCTCCTGGGGGGTGTTGACATTGCGAACCCAGCTGAGCTCCATGAGGGGAACCTGTGTGGTCCGGACGGCGTGAAGCAGTGCGGACATGCGGTTTTCGCCCTGGGCGAGCAGTTGATCCATCACCGGGAGGCAGGTGCTTCGATACAGTCCCAGCAGCGGTTCCGGACGGCCATCATGGGTAAACACACAGACGTCCTCACAGTGGCAGCGTTTGTCCGACAGCTGGGCCACCGCCTGGAGCGACAGCAGCGGCATGTCTACGGCACTGACCCACAGAAGCTCCTGACCGCACTGGCGGAAGGCGGCCTGTAAACCGCCCATAGGTCCGCGATCTGCAATTTCGTCATAGATCGGCGTTACATCCTCCGGCAAGGACAGCGCATGCTCCGGCTGACCGGCGGATACATAGATGGGTGCATTGGGGCAGGCGGTTTTCCAGAACTCGATGGCACGCAGCAGCAGAGACTTTCCCTCCAGCGTGACCGCAGCCTTATCGCGGCCCATGCGGGTGGAGCGTCCGCCTGCCAGAATCAGAACCCCGGGATGCTCCACAGCGGCAGTGAGCTTCTGATAAATTTCCGGCTTTGTGGACATGTCCAGGGATTTCATATCCGGGCCGGTCCAGATGTGGAAGGAGGTAGCGGTGGCAACAGGGCGCGGATTTCCCTCCTGGTATACGGCGTAACGAAGCTCCAGCTTTTTGCCCTGACACAGGGTGCAGCTGGTGCGGACGGTGACTTTTCCGGGATAGCGCACCGGAGCGGCATACTGTAGGTTCAAATTGACCATGGGAGGATTGATTCCCTCCCGGTTCATGGCCTCATAGGGGTAGCCAACGGCGGCGAAAAAGTCCATCCGGGCAATTTCATACCAGATGGGATAGACTGCGTGGTGAACAATGCCCATGGGATCGCAGTCCGGATAGCGTACATCAATATGGGATTCACTGAGCAAATTGGATCGTCCTTTCCTGTAAGATCAAGAAGGAGCTGCTGCAAGTCGATGCAGCAGCTCCTGAAGCTTATCGCTGTTTTTCCAGCAGTTCCGGCACATTCTTCTTTGCATGCGCCTTAATGGCAGCGAAGCTCTCTTCGCTGATGACATGTTCTACCCGGCAAGCGTCCTCGGCAGCGACCTCGGGATCGACGCCCAACGCCACCAGAAGATCGGTAATCAGGGTGTGGCGCTCGTAAATCTTGTCGGCAATGGCCTGACCGGCGGGGAGCAGGGAGATGGAGCCTTCGGGGCTGACGGTGATGTATCCGTTTTCCCGGAGATTTTTCATGGCAACGCTGACACTGGGCTTGGAAAATCCCAGCTCGTTGGCAATGTCGATGGAACGGACTGTGCCCTTTTGGTTGTGAAGGACCAGGATCGTTTCCAGATAGTTTTCTGCTGATTCATGAATTTGCAATCAAGTCACCACATTTCGTTTTGTCAGGTTTCACAGCTATTTCTGTGATTATATCATGAAATCCGGTGATAATGCAAGAATTTTTCGTAGAAATCAGTTAGTTAGAAAAAACTTCTTGAAATTTTTCTGCATATGGGTACCGGAATACGCCTTTTTCCGTGATAATTCCGGAAATCAGCCGGGCGTCGGTGACGTCAAAGGCGGGATTATAGCACTTGACGTTCAGGGGCGCCTGAGGTTGGGCGTAGAATTTGCTGCGGATTTCCTCACCGGGACGCTCTTCGATGATGATGTCCTTGCCGGTGGGGCAGCTCATGTCGATGGTGGAGGAGGGGCCGAGCACATAAACGGGAATTCCGTAGTGGTGCGCGAGAATGGCCACTCCGCTGGTGCCGATTTTGTTGGCGGTGTCACCGTTGGCAGCGATGCGGTCACAGCCTACCAGGCAGGCGTTGATCTTTCCCTGCGCCATCACCAGGGAGGCCATGTTGTCGCAGATCAGCGTGACATCCACCCCGGCTTCCTGCAATTCATAGGCGGTCAGCCGCGCGCCCTGAAGCAGCGGGCGGGTTTCGTCGGAGTAGACATGGAAACCGTAGCCCTCCTTTTGGCCCAGCAGAATGGGACCAAGGGCGGTGCCGTGAACGGAGGTAGCCAGGGGACCGGCATTGCAATGGGTGAGAATACCGTCGCCGGGCTTGAGGAGGGACAAACCGTTGCGGGAAATCTGGAGGTTCATGGCGATGTCCTCCTGCTGAATGGCGGTTGCCTCGTTTAAAAGCAGCGTCAGCATGGCTTCCCGGGAAACATCGGCATGCGCTTTTGCGGTTTGCAGCATCCGCCGGAGCGCCCAGCTGAGGTTGACGGCTGTGGGACGGCTTTCCTCCAAATAGGCGGCGTCTTGGGCAAGCTGTGTATAAAATGCGGGAAAATCCGGCGCGTTGATCTGCTGCGCCAGAACATACAGGGCATAGCCAGCAAAGATTCCGATGGCCGGTGCGCCGCGGACCTGCAGCGAGTAGATCGCGTGGTACAGCTCTTCTTTGGTGCGCAGTGTTATCAAACGCTTTTCTGTTGGGAGCAGGGTCTGATCCACAATTTCCAGTGCGTTACCCTGGGGTGTGAGATGGACGTTTTCAGCAAGCGGCTTCATATGGATCCGCTCCTTTCCGGTGTTTTCTCCAGTATAATACGGAAAAATCGCCATGGCAACAGAAAAATGAAAAAAGTGCTTGACAAACGGAAAAGTATTTTATATAATATCCAAGCAAATTGAGATGCGCGAGTGGTGGAATTGGCAGACTCGCTAGATTCAGGTTCTAGTGTGCATTACGCACGTGCGGGTTCAAGTCCCGCCTCGCGCACCAGAAAAGCACCTACGAAAGTAGGTGCTTTTTTTATAAACGCAATCCTTCAAGGCCTTGAAACTGATGCGGTTTCAGGGCTTTTTTGTTACAAATTCTTTGAAATTCCTTAAGATGGTTGCATTTACAGCCTGGATATATTATAATCGTACAAGATTTTATTCGCAAAATCGGGGGCTTTTGCAAAAACTGCACAGATTGCCCCAACTGCGCTCGGGATAACACTGCGGGCGTACATACAATCAAAATGGAGTGTGAGTGATTTGAAAGGAATTATTCTGGCAGCCGGAAAGGGAACCAGACTGTATCCCATTACCCTTCCGGTGTGCAAGCCGCTGCTTCCTGTATATGATAAGCCAATGATTTACTATCCCCTGTCGGTGCTGATGACTGCCGGTATTCGGGATATTCTGATTATTGTGCCCCCGGACGATCAGGAGCCGTTTGAAAATCTTCTGGGTGACGGCAGCCAGCTGGGCATCCATATTCAGTATCTGGAGCAGAAGGTGCAGCGGGGCATTGCCGACGCATTTATCATCGGCGCGGACTTTATTGGCGACGATTCCGTGTGCCTGGCGCTGGGCGACAATATTTTCTACGGTCCCGGCTTCCGGAGAAAGCTTCGTTCGGCGGTGAAGCAGACCAGCGGCGCCACAATTTTCGGCTATTACGTACCGGATCCCCGGGCGTTCGGCGTGGTGGAAATCGACGGAGAGGGAAGAGCCATTTCCATTGAAGAAAAGCCTACCCATCCCAAGTCCAATTATATCGTGCCCGGCCTTTATGTCTATGACAATCAGGTGGTGGAGATTGCAAAATCCGTGCAGCCCTCTGCCCGGGGCGAGCTGGAGATTACGGCGGTGAACAATGCCTATCTGGAGCGGAAAGCGCTTCAGGTGGTGACGCTGGGCCGGGAATATACCTGGTTTGACACCGGCAATGCCGACAGCCTGTATGAGGCAGCCGGAGCCATTCAGGCGGCACAGCGCAGCGGCAAGATGATCGGCTGCCTGGAGGAAACGG
>CAVEIY010000164.1:0-4348 GCA_963615825.1 Flexilinea sp. | reverse complement strand
ATCATATCCAGGTAGAAATTCGGGAGGGCGATATCATTGCCGTCAAGGATAACGGACGCGGTATCCCCACGGGCATTCAGCCTCAGACCGGAAAGCCGGCACTGGAGGTAGTCTTTACCGTGCTGCATGCCGGCGGTAAGTTTGGCGGCGGCGGCTATAAGGTATCCGGCGGTCTGCATGGCGTTGGTGCGTCTGTCGTCAACGCGCTGTCGGAATGGCTGGAGGTACGGGTCTGCCGGGATGGAAATATCTACGAGATGAAGTTTTCCCGTGGCCATGTCACCCAGCCAATGACCATCGTTGGCACCACTCAGGAGCATGGATCTGAAATAGTCTTTAAGCCCGACGGTCAGATTTTTGAAACTCTGGTTTATGACTACGATACGCTGGAAAAACGGCTGAGAGAGCAGGCATTTCTGAATGCCGGTGTCCGGATTGAGCTGCGGGATGCCAGAATCCAGCCGGATGGGCAGGAGCCGAGAGTGGATGATATGTGCTATGAGGGCGGCATTCGGTCCTTTGTTGAGCATATCAATCAGACCAAAACCCCCGTTCATGAAGAGGTTATCTATTTCTCCGGCAAGCGGGAAAATTCTCAGGCGGAAATTGCCCTCCAGTATAACGACAGCTATACGGAAATTCTCCTGTCCTTTGCCAACGATATTCATACCACAGAGGGCGGCACCCATGAAACCGGCTTTAAGACGGCACTGACCTGGGCGCTGAACACCTATGGTAAGGCAAAGAAGCTGCTGAAAGACGACGAAACCATCTCCGGCGAGGATAGCCGAGAAGGAATTACCGCAATTATTTCCGTCAAGCTGTCGGATGCACAGTTTGAGGGGCAGACCAAGACTAAGCTGGGCAACTCGGACATTCGTTCTCTGGTAGACAGCGTTGTGCGGGAAGGCATGATGACCTATCTGGAAGAGCATCCTGCCGCCGGTAAGGCCATTATTGAAAAATCCCTGATGGCATCCCGGGCAAGAGAGGCAGCCAGAAAGGCAAGAGAAGCTACCCGCAGAAAAAGCGTTTTGGAGTCCGGTTCTCTGCCGGATAAGCTCCAGGACTGCAATGAACGGGACCCTGCGCTGTGCGAAATCTATATCGTGGAGGGTGACTCCGCAGCAGGTTCTGCCATTCAGGGCAGAGACTCCCGGTTCCAGGCAATCCTCTCTATGTGGGGTAAAATGCTGAACGTAGAGAAGGCAAGAGCCGATAAAATCTATGGCAACGATAAGCTCTATCCGGTGATTATGGCACTGGGTGCCGGAATTGGATCGGAGTTTAATATTGACAAGCTCCGGTATCACAAGATTATCATCATGGCCGATGCCGATGTGGACGGCGCACATATTCGGACTCTGCTTTTGACCTTCTTCTTCCGGTATATGCGTCCGCTGATTGAAAAGGGCTATGTCTATTCCGCCGTACCGCCGCTTTATAAGCTGACCCGCGGTAAGACTCAGCGAGTGGCCTATTCCGATGAGCAGCGGGATCAGATCAGTGCAGAGCTGCGGGGAGACAATCCCAATACGAAGATTTCCATTAGCCGGTTTAAGGGCCTTGGTGAGATGGACGCCCACGAGCTGTGGGAGACGACCATGGACCCCGAAAAGCGAACCCTTCGTCGGATTACCCTGGATGATGCTGTCGAGGCTGATCAGGTCTTTACCGTTTTGATGGGCGAGCAGGTGGAACCCAGAAAGCAATGGATTGAACGAAACGCAAAATATGCGGTCAATATTGATATTTAAGGAGGTGACGCAAATTGGCACACAATCGTAATTATAAGCCGGAGGACATTGCCTTTCCCGATCAGGTGATTACAGAATCCAACCTGGTAGACGAGATGCAGAAATCCTATATCGAATACGCCATGAGCGTCATCGTTGGTCGTGCCCTTCCGGATGTACGGGATGGACTCAAGCCGGTACATCGGCGGATTCTCTACGCCATGTATGAGGAAGGACTGACCTCGGATAAGCCCTTTAAGAAATCCGCCACCTGCGTAGGCGATGTACTGGGTAAGTATCATCCCCACGGCGACGCATCGGTTTATGATGCTATGGTTCGCTTGGCACAGGATTTCTCCATGCGCTATATGCTGGTAGACGGTCACGGTAACTTCGGCTCCGTCGATGGCGATCCCCCGGCAGCTTACCGTTATACCGAGGCTCGGCTCAGCAAGATTTCCAATGAGATGCTCCGGGATATCGACAAGGACACTGTAGATTGGGATCCCAACTTCGATGAAAGCCGGAAGGAGCCTCGGGTGCTGCCTTCCCGGTACCCGAACCTGCTGGTCAACGGCTCTTCGGGTATTGCAGTTGGTATGACCACCAACATTCCGCCCCATAACCTCAGAGAGGTCATCGGCGCCTGCATCTGCATTCTGGATGATCCTGACGCCACCATGGCGGATTTGATGGAGCATATTAAGGGACCTGATTTCCCGACAAAGGGTATTATTCTTGGTACCGCCGGTATTCGGGCAGCCTATGCCACCGGCCGAGGCAGAATTAAGGTTCGAGCCAGAACCCATTTTGAGGAGTTTGGCCAGAACCGGACCCGTATTATCGTCACGGAGCTGCCCTATCAGGTCAATAAGCGTCAGCTGATTCGTGCCATTGCCGATCAGGTAAAGGATAAGCGTATCGAGGGTATTTCTGACCTTCGGGATGAGACGGACCGCGAAGGCATGCGGATGGTCATTGAGCTGAAGCGGGATGCCAACCCTCAGGTGGTGCTGAATTCCCTGTTTGCCAATACCGCGATGCAGTCTACCTTTGCAGTAAACATGCTGGCGCTGGTAGATAATCAGAAGCAGCCTAAGATTCTGTCTCTCCGGCATATGCTGGACGAATACCTGAAATTCCAGGAAGAGATTATTGTCCGCCGCACGAAATATGACCTGAAAAAGGCCATGGAGCGGGCACATCTACTGGAAGGTCTGCTGGTTGCCCAGGACAACATCGACGAAGTGATTCATATTATCCGCACCAGCTATGACAACGCCAAGGAAAACCTGATGAACCGGTTCTCTTTGGATGATGTACAGGCTCAGGCCATTCTGGATATGCGCCTGAAAGCGCTCCAGGGTCTGGATCGGGAAAAGCTGGAGCAGGAATATAAAGAACTGGAAGAGAAAATCGCCTACTATAACAAAGTGCTTGCCGATGAGGGAATGGTCAAGAGCATCCTCAAGGAAGAGCTGCAGGCAATTGCTGACAAGTTCGGAGATAATCGCCGCACGGAGATTCAGGAGGTCGAGGACGAAATCGACATCGAGGATCTCATTGCGGAGGAGGACTGCTGCTATACCATGAGTGAGGCAGGATATATCAAGCGTATGCCCGTTGACACCTATAAGGCACAGCGCCGGGGCGGCAGAGGCATCAATGCTCAGAGCCTCAAGGACGAGGATTTCGTCAAGAATCTGTTCATTGCCTCCACGCATGACTTCGTGCTGTTCTTTACCAACCGGGGCAGAGTACACCGGAAGAAGGGATATATGATCCCGGAGGCTGGACGGACTGCCCGTGGTACCAATATCGTCAATATTCTTCCGCTGGAGCAGGGGGAACAGGTTACCGCGATGATGCTGCTTCGTGAGTTCCGGGAGGACGAATATCTGATGATGGTCACCCGAAACGGCACGGTAAAGCGTCTGCGGCTCACTGAGATCAATACTGCCAGAAAGGCCGGTATCCGCGCCCTGAGTCTGGAGGAGGGAGACGAACTGATCTCCGTTTCCAGAACCAACGGCAACGATAACATTATCATCGGCTCCCATGAGGGTATGGCAATCTGCTTCAATGAAAATGATGTTCGTCCCATGGGCAGAGATGCTGCGGGTGTCCGTGGTATCAAGCTGGACGATGGCGACTATGTGGTTGGCGCGGATATTGCAGCGCCGGGCAGCTGTATGCTGACCGTCACCGAAAAGGGCTATGGCAAGCGGACCGAATGCGTGGAGTATATGCGTCTTGGCGAAGATGGCCAGGAGCGGGTACCCCAGAAGCGCGGCGGTAAGGGCCTGAAAAACTACAACATTACCGCAAAGACCGGTGCAGTTGCCGGTGTTCGTATGGTCACAGAGGACAATGACGTGATGCTGATTTCCAGTGACGGCACCATCATCCGTATGCCTGCTAAGGATATCAATATCTATAAGCGGGATACCCAGGGCGTTATTGTTATGCGGGTGGAAGATGGAAGCAAGGTCATCTCCATTGAAAAGGTAGACGCCGACAAGGAAGATGAGGCGGAAACCGAGGCGAATCCGGAAACCACCGAAGAAGCATAAGGGCAACATTTCGTTTTGCCTAAGACGTAAAAAGGGACT
>CAVEIY010000163.1:0-4427 GCA_963615825.1 Flexilinea sp. | reverse complement strand
GGGAACGCCGGAGCAGGTGCTGTCCTCACCGGAATTCCGGTCCGTCTTTCATATGGCAGGAGGGGAGGAAGCGTAATGGAACTCTGGTATCATATCGTATCGCTGCTTCCATTTGAATGGGCGCAGCCGGGAACGATGCTGTTTATGAAAAATGCGCTGCTGGGCATTCTGGTGCTTTGTCCGCTGCTGGGGCTGCTGAGCTGCCATGTGGTGACGGGCAACATGAGCTTCTTCTCGGATGCACTGGGCCATTCCGCCTTTACGGGAATCGCCATCGGCTCCATCTGCGGCATGGCGTTTCCGCTGGGCATGGCGGTACTGCTGGCGGCGGTATTTGCGCTGCTGTTTACCTATGTGCGCCGCCGCTCCAATCTCTCCGGGGATACAGTGATCGGCGTATTTTCCTCCACGGCAGTGGCATTGGGCATTCTCATTGCCACCTGGGGCGGGGGGAGCTTTACAAAGTTCAACAATTATCTCATTGGCGATATTCTTTCGGTTCGCCCCGCGGAAATCGGCATCCTGGCGCTGGTGCTGGTGGCTGTGGCGGTGATTTGGTGCGTTGGCTCCAACGGGCTGTTTCTGTCGGTGCTGCACCCCAATCTGGCCCACAGCCGGGGCATTCAGGTGGGTGCAGTACAGGCGCTGTTTACGCTGGTGATTGCCGTGGTTGTGACCATGGCGCTGAGCTGGGTGGGACTGCTGGTGATTAACAGCCTTTTGGTATTGCCTGCGGCGGCATCCCGGAATTTTGCAAAGAACCTGCGGCAGTATCATCTGTTTTCCGTGGTGGGCGCGCTGGTCTGCGGCATTCTGGGCCTGATGGCGTCCTACTACTGGGGCTGTTCCACCGGCGCGGCCATTTCGCTGCTGCTGGCAGTATACTTTTTTGTGGGATTCCTGTTTCGCCGGGGACGGTAAGGAGGTCGGACGATGCTAACGGTAACGAACCCTGTGGAAATTGACCAGCAGGAGGTATCCTCCCTGGTGGGAACGATTAAGAATCTTTCCCTTGGGGCGATCATTAAGATTCTGCTGCTGATTGTGGTGCTGGTGGTGCTGGTGAAGCTGCTGTGTCGGCTGTTTGACCGGTTCCTTGAGCGCTCCAGAATTGACCGAAGCCTGTATGGCTTCCTTCGGGCAGGCTGCCGGATTCTGTTGTGCTTCGTGGCGGTGACCATTGTGGCCAGCAGCCTGAATATCGACGTGACCAGCCTGATTGCACTGTTGAGTGTAGCCGGTCTGGCGCTGTCCCTGGCACTCCAGGGGGCGCTGAGCAACCTGGCAGGCGGCATAGTGATTCTGACTACCAAACCCCTGCATGTGGGGGATTACGTCTCCATCGGAGACAGTGAGGGCTTTGTGGAGGAAATCGGCATGACCTATACCCAGCTGATGACCTTTGACCGCAGAACCATCTTTATTCCCAACAGCACCGTGACCTCTGCCAACATCGTCAACTACACCATGGACGGAAAACGCCGGGTTGAGATTGAGGTCAGCGCCAGCTATGACGCGGAGATTGACCGGGTAAAGGCAGCACTGCGGGAGGCGCTGGATACGGTGGGCGGCTTTTATGAGGATCCGCCTTATTTCATTCACGTAAAGGGCTATGGTGAGAGCG
The DNA here is from genome assembly GCA_963615825.1 of Flexilinea sp. GTDB lineage: Bacteria > Bacillota > Clostridia > Oscillospirales > Oscillospiraceae > HGM13006. Next base: position 2,803 of record CAVEIY010000163.1, on the reverse strand, counting down.
CGGTGGAGTATTCCGTGCGCGCTTACTGCAAGGGCGATGATTACTGGGATCAGTATTATGCACTGCTGGAAGAGATCAAGCGGACCTTTGACCGAAACGGCATTCAGATGACCTATCCCCATCTGAACGTCCACCTAGAACAGAAATAAAGACAGAAAAACGGCGCTGTACCAAAGCTGGTACAGCGCCGTTTGAAACAAGTCAGATTTCACTATCCTCAATGAGTCCATAGCCGCCATCCTTGCGGGCATAGACTACGGAGAATGCGCCGCCTGCGGCATCATCCCGGAATACGAAGAAGCTATGGCCCAGCAGATTCATCTGGAGAATGGCTTCTTCCACGCTCATGGGTTTAATATCAAATTTCTTAGAACGCACCACCTGGAACGGGGAATCCTCTGCAATGGGGATTTCCTGGGGATCTGCGGGGGTGCGAGCAAAGGCATCGGTGCGCAGTCGCTTGGCGAGCCGGGTCTTATTTTTACGGATCTGTCCCTCAATGGTGGCCACCGCTGCATCAATGGAGGCCATCATGTCGGTGGTGGTTTCCTCGGCCCGGAAGTAGGTGTTGCTGGCATGAACAGTAAGCTCTACGCGGCAGGTTTTCTTTTCCGTCCGGAATGTAACCAGGGCCTCTGCGTTGCCGCGGAAGTAGCGCTCCAGCTTGCCGACCTTTTTCTCTGCATAAGCTTTGACCTCGGGCGCTACGGTGCATTTTCTCTCGCTTAACTTCACATCCATGAATATCAACTCCTTTTGTACACTTGGAAGATTTCCTTCCATGCTCAGTATAGCACAGTTGCAATATAAATGGAAGTGACAATGCGGAGAAATTGTGCAGTTTTACGAAAAATTCATAATGTTCACAGAAAAGAAAAACTGCACCCGGGAATACCCGGGTGCAGAAGCGATTGGATTACTGAAGGTTCTTCTTCAGGGTTTCCAGCTCCTCCCGCAGGGCAGGGGGCAGCTTGTCGCCAAAGTCCTTGTAGAATTCCTCGATGTTGGTGACGTCCTCCATCCAAAGGTCCTTGTCCACGCCAAGCAGGCCGGTGAGCGTCTCCAGGGAAACGTCGGTGCCGTCCAGGTTGATGTCGGTGGGATAAGGCTCATAGCCGATGGGTGTCTCCTGTGCGTCTACTTCGTCGAAGCAGCGCTTGAGAATCCACTCCAGCACACGGAGGTTGTCACCGAAGCCGGGCCACAGGAAGTTGCCGTCCTCATCGGTGCGGAACCAGTTGACGTTGAAGATTTTCGGCGGGTTGGGGATTTTCTCGCCCATGTCCAGCCAGTGCTGCCAGTAGTCGCCCATGTGGTAGCCGCAGAAGGGACGCATCGCCATGGGATCACGACGGAGCACACCCACTGCACCGGTAGCCGCTGCGGTGGTTTCAGAGGCCATGATGGAGCCTACAAATACGCCGTGCTGCCAGGAGCGGGACTGATAGACCAGAGGCGCTGTCTTGGCCCGACGGCCACCGAAGATGATGGCGGAAATGGGAACGCCCTGAGGATTGTCGAATTCGGGGGAGATGCAGGGGCAGTTCTTGGCGGGTGCGGTGAAACGGGAGTTGGGATGTGCGCCCTTTTCTGTGGAGGTTTCGCCGTTCCAGGGGCGACCCTGCCAATCCTCGGCATTGGTAGAGGGCGTCTTGTTCATGCCTTCCCACCACACGGTGTTGTCGTCCTTGTTGAGCACCACATTGGTGAACAGGGTGTTCTTTGACGTAGAAGCCAGTGCATTGGGGTTGGACTTTGCAGAAGTACCGGGTGCAACACCGAAGAAGCCGTTCTCGGGGTTCACGGCCCAAAGTCTGCCGTCGGGGCCAATCCGCAGCCAGGCGATATCATCGCCAACGGTCCAGACCTTATAGCCCTTTTTCCGGTATTCCTCCGGGGGCACCAGCATGGCAAGGTTCGTTTTGCCGCAGGCAGAGGGGAACGCGGCGGTCACATAGCGGATCTCGCCCTGGGGGTTCTGAATGCCCAGAATCAGCATATGCTCTGCCATCCAGTCCTCTTTCCGGCCCAGGTAAGAGGCGATGCGCAGGGCAAAGCACTTTTTACCCAGCAGCACGTTGCCGCCGTAGCCGGAGTTGATGGACATAATGGTATTGTCCTCGGGGAACTGAACGATATACCGCTCCTCGGGGTTCAGATCGGCCTTGGCATGCAGACCCTTGATAAAATCGCCGTCGGTGCCAAGGGCATCGAGCACCTGGTTGCCGATGCGGGTCATGATGTTCATGGAAATGACAACGTAAATCGAGTCAGTGACCTCAATGCCATATTTGGCAAAGGGGGAACCAACGATGCTCATGGAATAGGGAATGACATACATGGTACGGCCCTTCATAGCGCCGTCATAGAGCTTTTCGAGCTTTGCGTACATCTCCTGGGGATCCATCCAGTTGTTGGTGGGACCTGCGTCCTCTTCCTTTTTCGAGCAGATAAACGTGCGGCTTTCTACACGCGCCACGTCGTTGGGATCGGAGCGGTGGAGATAGCAGCCAGGAAGCTTTTCCTGATTGAGCGTGATGAACTCGCCGGTGGAAACAGCCTCGGCAGTCAGCCGGTCCAGCTGTTCTTTCTCGCCGGTAATCAGTTCTACAGCGTCAGGCTTCAGCAGCGGGATCACCTCATCCAGCCAAGCGTTCACCTTGACATTGTTGGTAAGTGCCATAATTGTTCCTCCATATTCGCTGCCCCGTTTCTCGTAGCTGAAAGGGGGCGGCAAGATTTACGTGTTAATCATATAATAATTTCCTGCACTTTTCAAGGGAAAATGCAGAATCCGCAAAAT
>CAVEIY010000162.1:0-4487 GCA_963615825.1 Flexilinea sp. | reverse complement strand
AGGAACTCCAGGGTACCGGCATTGATGTAGCCAACGGACTTTGCGATTTTCACCGCATCATTCCGGATTTTCTCGGTAATTGCCGGATCAACGGACCAAGCGGGTGCAAACTCAACGACCTTCTGATAACGGCGCTGGAGGGAGCAGTCACGCTCACCGATGTGATAGCAGTTGCCGTACTTGTCGGCCAGCACCTGAACCTCGATATGCTTCGGCTCTACCAGGAACTTCTCAATGAAGATATCGTCGTTGCCAAAGGCCTTCTGTGCCTCACTGCGCACCAGCTCAAATGCAGGCTTGACCTCTTCGGGGGTATCGCAGCGACGCATGCCACGACCGCCGCCGCCGGCAGCCGCCTTCAGAATAATGGGGAAGCCAAAGGAAATGGCCTTTGCCAGAGCATCGTCGCCATCCTTCAGGGGTTCCGTAGAACCGGGGATAATGGGAACGCCAGCCTGAATGGCAATCTGCTTTGCCGAAAGCTTATCGCCCATCATCGCCAGGATATCGCTGGGAGGTCCGATAAAGGAAATACCGGCATCCTCACAGGCCCGTGCAAAGTCGGCATTCTCAGACAGGAAGCCGTAGCCGGGATGGATGGCATCCACGCCCCGGCGCTTTGCCAGGTCGATAATAGCAGGAATGTCCAGATAAGCGCCTACCGGGCTTTTGTTTTCACCAATGAGATACGCCTCATCTGCATGGGTACGGAACTGGCCGCCGGTGTCCTCGTTGGAGTACATTGCCACGGTATGAAGTCCCAGGTCATAGCACGCCCGGAAAATACGAATGGCGATTTCACCACGGTTTGCCGCCAGAACCTTATTAAAGGGTTTCTGTGTCACATAATCACCTCATTACAATCTTACAGGAGGCACCTCTCCTCCTGCCTTCGTACGTTTGTACATAGCGCCTTTATTATACTCCATCCCCCTTCGTATGTAAAGTCCGGAAATCACAAATTTGACGGCATTTATGCAAGGCAATTCCTTTCACATTGCATAAGATGTTCCGAAAAATACGAAAAACCGTAAAAAAACACAACCTGCTCCTATTTTTAGAGCAGGTTGTATGGAACATTTGAAATATTATTTCTTATTCTGTTCAGACTTACTGGCGTTTTTCAGGGCTTTCCGTGCTTCCCGGACCTTGGCCAATGCCGTGGTTTTATCCTCTTTCCCCTTGGCCTGGAGCGCGGCAATTCCAGCATGGAGCGTGTCATAGGTATCCGTCACCGACTGCTCTGCCTCCGCCATAATCCGATCAGCATATTCTACCGCACCGGAAATCAGTTCCTTCCGCTGCTGTTCCGCTTCATCCAGAATTTCCTGGGCACGGCTCTTTGCAAACGCTACAATCTGATGCTCTTCAATCAGCTTTGCGGCACGCTCCTGTGCATCCTGCAGCAGCTGATCTGCCTGCTTCCGGGTCTGGGCAGCGTCCTTTTTGGCGTTGGTACGAAGCTCGTTGCAGCTCTCAATTACTGCCTTGGACTGGCTGATCTCCTGGGGAATCTGCGCCTGGAGGGCATCCACCAGATACAAAAGCTGTTCCTTGTCCACCATACATTTGTCCTGACCAAACAGGGAACCACGCGCGTCGCCCACCAGAGCGACAAGGCTATTGAGCAGCGAATCAATGGTTGTTTTCTCCATGCGACTATCTCCTTGCATTTAATCTGGCTCTGAATTCATCAATCACAGGGGCCGGCAGAAACTCGGAAAGATCCACATCGTACTGTGCCAGCTCCTTCACGGCGCTGGAGCTGAGATACATATACTTTTCCTCTGCCGTGAGGAACATGGTATCCAGCTCGGGGTTGAGCTTTTTGTTGATCAGGCTCATGGTAAACTCGGATTCGAAATCCGACACCGCCCGCAGGCCCTTTACCACCACGCACGCGCCCTTTCTCCGGGCATAGTGCGCCAAAAGCTCGTCGGACGCCTCTACCTCCACATTGGGCAGATGGCTGGTTGCTTTCCGGATCATCTCCACCCGTTCCTGGGCGGTAAACATGGGGCTTTTCTTCTGGTTGTAGCCCACACAGACGATCAGCCGGTCAAAAATCGAAGCAGCACGGGTGATAATATTGAGATGCCCCAGGGTGATGGGGTCAAAGCTGCCGGGATAAATGGCTGTTTTCATTGGGGATCACCTTGTATACAGATTCACGGCAGTTTTGCCATAGCAGTAGTCCTTGGAGCAAAGAAGATTCCCCACCTGAGGGGGCAGAACCTTCTCCTTAGGCCGCTCACAGATTATTATACCACCTTCCGACAAAATGTCAATTTCCGATATCTTTTGCAACGCATTTTCCAAAGATTTTTCTGCATAAGGCGGGTCTAAAAAGATGATATCGAATTTCTCTCTTGCCGTAGAGAGATACCGGAGATAGTCCATCTGAAATACCGACGCCTTCTGGTCAAACTTTACCTTTTTCAGATTGTCCTTGATCACCTTCACAGCCTCTACGCTCTGGTCCACCAGAACGGCATATTCCGCTCCACGGGACAGGGCTTCAATGGCAAGCTGACCGCTGCCGCCGAACAGATCCAGCACTCTTCTTCCCTCAATGTCGAACTGAATGATATTAAAAATGGCTTCCTTTACCCGATCCGAGGTTGGACGGGTTGCCAGGCCTTCCAGTGTTTTCAGCTTTGCGCCCCGTGCGCTGCCTGTAATCACTCGCATGTTGATTCTCCTTTATCCGACCGCTCCTGCCTGGAACGATAGTATTTGTAAACTTCCGCCGCAGTATTCTTGGGCACCACCTGACATAGCTCCTCCAGCGAAGCCGAGGAAATCGCGCCGATGGTCTTAAAGTGCCGCATGAGATCCTGCTTTCTTTTATCTCCCACCCCGGGAATGTGATCCAGGGACGAACGCTTCATCCGCTTGGACCGCAGCTCCCGCTGATAGGTAATGGCAAACCGGTGCGTCTCCTCCTGAATCCGTCCAATGAGCGAGAATACCGCCTGGTTGCCCTGAATTCCAATTTCATCCCCCTGGGGTGTGACCAAAGCACGGGTTCTGTGCCGATCATCCTTTACCATGCCGAACACCGGAATGCTGATGCCCATGGAGGAAATCTGCCGCAGCACCGTGTCCGCATGGACCTGACCGCCATCAATCAGCAGCGCATCCGGACGATCTGCAAAACCCTTATCCCCAGCAAGGAAATGAGTAAATCGCCGCTCAATCACCTGCTGCATGGAGCCATAGTCGTTGGGGCCGTCCATGTCCCGGAGCTTAAAGCGCTTATAGTCCTTTTTGGAGGGCTGGCCGTCTACGAACACTACCATAGATGCCACAATATCGTCGCTGCCCATATTGGAAATATCATAGGACTCCAGCCGACGGGGCAGATGCTCCAGCTTCAGCATGGAGCCAAGCAGCTCCAGGGTTTTGTTGGTGCGCTCATAGTCGGTGGAAACGCGCTCAGCCTCCTCCTTGGCATTGGCACAGGCCAGCTCCACCAGGCGCACATGATCGCCCCGCTGCGGCACGGAGATCCGAACCTTTTTCCCGTATTCCTGCTGGAGCAGCTGCGCAAACAGCTCGCTGTCCTCCATCGGGCAGGGCAAATAGATGTCCTTCGGCGCCAATCCGCGCCGGAGATAATACTGCTTCACCAGTGTGGAAACCGTCTCTTCTCTGGTTTCTCCAATCTGGGTTTCCAGCACCTCAACGTCCTTGTCGATGAGATTTCCCAGTACAAAGTGCAGCACGGCAAAGCCGGTTTTGGCCGTACCTGTAAAAATACCCACCACATCGGTATCCGCCATGGCACCGGAGCAGACCATCTGCTTCCGCGACAGGGCTTCAATGGCCCGGAACCGATCCCGATAGGCCGCCGCCGCCTCAAAATCCAACCGTTCCGCCGCCGCTTCCATCTGTTCCTTCAATTGGGCAGCCAGTTCCTTGTCCCGCCCCTCCAGCATCAAAATGCCCTGGCGAATCCGCGCCATATATTCCTCCTGGGTCATTTTCTTCTGGCACCAACCGTCACAGTTGCCAATCTGATAGTTGAGACAGGGCCGCTCCTTCCCCACATCCCGGGGGAACTTTTTCGAGCAGCCAGGGAGCTTTAGGGTCAGGCGGATGGTATCCAGCGCCTGCTGGGTCACAAACCGGCCGCCATAGGGTCCAAAATACCGTGCGCCGTCATTTCCCCGCCGTCCTGCCATGGAAAACGTGGGATACGCCTCATGCAGATCCACCCGAATGTAGGGATACCCCTTATCGTCCTTCAGCAGAATATTATATTTGGGCTGATGCCGTTTAATGAGGCTGCATTCCAGTACCAGTGCCTCAAATTCCGAGCCTGCCACAATATAATCGAAGTTGGCAATGTGGCTGACCATCAGCCGTGTTTTTGCATTGTGGGCCGAGGAGTCCTGAAAATACTGGCTCACCCGGTTTTTGAGCTTTTTCGCCTTGCCCACATAGATAATCGTCCCGGTTTTGTCCTTCATCAGATAGACACC
>CAVEIY010000161.1:0-4489 GCA_963615825.1 Flexilinea sp. | reverse complement strand
AGGAGCAGTTCCATTGCAATATCACGGCAGCCGATATTTTGACGGCTATGAGAGGGGACCTGGCGGAAAGCTTGTTTACACGGGTCCCAGATACGGCTTCCCTACCCTGGAGATCCAACAGCACATGAAGCGGTGTACCATAATCCTGTCTGTTGGAATGCTGATTGTGGAAGTCTTGGCGCAGTTTTTTCCTTCTGCGGGCGGAATGCAGCGCTATATGGCCATCCCAAGTCTGCTGTCGCTGGTACCGCTGATGTTTTGGATCATGGGGGCAGTGGAGTTCCTCCGGAGCAAACAATCGTGGGAGCTTCGCGTCTACTATTCCGGCTACCGTCGGCTGTATCGTTCCTGCCTTTGTGAGCTGGTGATTTGCTGCCTGTGGCTGCTGGGAGAGGTGTGGTACCTTATTGGGCACCCAAAGGGATTGAGCGCAGAGATTGGATATCTGGTCTGCGTGCTGGCCTGTGCGGTGTTCACGGCGGTGCTGGTATGGCTGCTGCACAAGAATCCGCCGCAGGTTGAAGAAGGGCCTACGGTTCGATGACGAAAATGCGCTATCTGGTTTTGCATGGAACCAGGTAGCGCTTTTTATCAAATTGACGAGATGGAAGCGGAATGGTATAATCAAGCCGCGTATTTTGCGTGAAAACGACAGGAAGGAAGATCTTATGGCTACATTCTATTTGGTGCGCCACGGGCAGCCGGATTATAACGGCTTGCAGGAGCGGGGGCTGTTCGGCTTTGGGCGGGATTTTGCACCGCTTTCTCCGCTGGGTATCCAACAGGCGGAAGAAGCGGCCAGAGATCCGAGACTAAAGCAGGCAGAATGGATTGTCTCATCTCCGTATACCAGAGCACTTCAGACGGCGCAAATCATTTCACTGCGAACGGGGCTAGCGGTGCAGGTGGAGCCGGATCTTCACGAATGGGTACCGGACTGGACAAACCAATATCGCACGTCTGAGGAATCGTTTCAGTTGTCGGAGGACTTTGTGCGCTGCAAGGGCGTGTATCCGGCAGGGGAGCAACGGAAATGGGAGAGTCTTGCCCATATGCAGGAGCGAATGCGGCGTGTGGCAGAGCGGTATGCGGCGATGGACAAGGTGGTTCTGGTTGGACACGGGATGGCTTTTCGCACGATTTGCTATATTGAGGAGATGAAACCCGGTGAAATTGTGGAGTGCCGGTATGAACCGGGGCAGAAGCCCTGTGAATATTCGTTCTATTGATGGAGAACCAACTTGAGGAAAAACATTTCAGATCATGGGGCTTGTGGGAAGCAATATGATTGTATATAATAAGAGTATCAAGTCCCAACGAACAAGAGGTCCTTTAAAGGAAGTGTACAAAATGGTATATACCTGTCCCTATTCATCGCCCTTGGGCGGCATTTTGCTGGCAGCGGACGAAATTGGGCTGACCGGACTGTGGTTTGAAGGCGAAAAATACCTTGCAAAACAGCTGCCGTCGGAGCATACGGAGCGGGAAACGCCAATTCTGACCGAGGTGAAGCGCTGGTTGGACTGTTATTTTTCCGGCCAAGACCCTGACTTCCTGCCGCCGCTGCACCCAATTGGTTCCGACTTTCAGCAGGCCGTTTGGAAGCTGCTCTTGCAGATTCCTTACGGAAAAACGACAACCTACGGAGAGCTTGCACGGCAGCTCGCAGCGCAGCGAGGACTTTCCCGGATGTCTGCCCAGGCGGTAGGCGGCGCAGTGGGACACAATAAGATTTCGATTCTCATTCCCTGCCATCGAGTGGTGGGGACAAACGGCAGCCTAACCGGATATGCCGGAGGAATTGACAAGAAAATCAAGCTGCTGGAGCTGGAACAGGCGGACACAAGGCGCTTTTTTGTGCCGAAAAAGGGCACAGCGCTATAACGGAGGAAGCGCCAGACGGCGTGTATTCCATACTGCGGCTGGACTTCGGCTGTTGGACAGCATGTACCTGGGTGGAGCGCGCGACATGTGAAAGCCTTTTATCATGAACAAAAACCACGGTGTTTCCTCTGTTTCGGAGAAAACGCCGTGGTTTTTCATTGCTGTGATGTATATGGAAGCGTACGATACGGTTATAGTTGGGCCAAGACGCTTCCAATGTCCTGATTTACACAAATGGCCTGCGGCAGAATTTCCTTCGGGCATCCCGCCTGCCCCTGATTGATGCAGGCATAGATGGCGTTCGGGTTCCGTGCCGTCATTTGCCAGAAGGGATATTTGATGATCCCGGGGGTGTTATAGCCTACGCCAAGCTCCAGAAACAGCACCTTCTGGTCGGATCGGGTACGAAGGAAATTTTCGTATCGCTGGGCCGCCTGATGCCAGCCCTCGTCCTCCACAAATGTTCCATCACAGCGCAGATTCATGGTCATGGGCCTTCCACAATGGGGGCAGATGGGCAGCAGCTCTGTGGGCACCCGCATCTCCTTCTGACCGGCGACCATTTGACGAATTACGGACTCGTTGTCAAACGTCTCCTGGCAGCAAGGCTTGGTGCATTGAAACAGCCCATAGTCACCCTGGGTATAGAATAGCCGCTTTTTGTCGAAGCCTGCCTTTTGAAAGCAGTGGTCTACATTGGTTGTAATCACAAAATAGTCCCGATCCGAAACCAACTGCAATAGCTTCTCATACACCGGCTTGGGCGCATCCTGATAGCGGTTTATCAGCACATACCGGCTCCAGTACGCCCAATATTCTTCCTTTGTTGCAAAGGGATAGAAGCCGCCGGTGTACATATCCTGAATGCCATACGCCTCTGCAAAATCGGAGAAATTCTCCTGGAATCTTGCCCCGTCATAGGTCATGCCTGCCGATGTGGACAGTCCTGCACCTGCCCCAATGATCACCGCTTCTGCTGCTTGCAGTGCGGCGCGTAGACGCTCAATTTGCTTCCAAGCGCCGCTGGTAGATTGCTTTGTCGGTATCCTGAAACACATTGAAAATCACCTGCTTTACACTGGTTTCCTTGCTCAAAAAGTCTTTGACCGTAGCAATTGCAATTTCGGCTGCCGTTTCGCTGGGAAAGTGGAATTCCCCTGTGGAAATACAGCAAAACGCCACGCTCTCCAGACAATGCTCCGCCGCGAGCTTCAGGCAGGAGAAATAGCAGCTGGCCAAAAGCTCACAATCCCGATTGCTTACCGGCCCGGTGATGATTGGGCCAACGGTATGGAGCACATAGCGACAGGGCAGGTTGAAGGCCGGGGTAATTTTCGCGCATCCCGTCGGTTCCGGATGCCCCTGCCGCCGGATTTGTTCGGCACAGGCCAGCCGAAGTGCGACTCCGGCATAGGTGTGGATGGCATTGTCAATGCACCGGTGATTGGGAATATAGCAGCCGGTCAGACCGCTGTTGGCCGCATTGACAATGGCGTCGCACCGGAGTGTCGTAATATCTCCCTGCCAGAGACACAGTCCCGGTTGGAGCTGCCGAAGCTCCGCTGCATCTACAATTCTTTTTGACGCTATTTCCGCTTTTAGATAGGCGTCCTGTACCTGGAGAAATGTCTGGTCCACCGGCTCGGGCGGCCGCACATTCATCAGCCCGCGCAGCAGCTGACGCTGTAAATCCGGTGACTGTGGGATCTCCATATCCCGGTACTGAGGGTTTTCTCGTAAAAGCCAACGAATCAGTTCGTATCTCCGTTCCTGCTGTGTCATGGTTAGAGCCTCTTTTCAATGGCCTGCTGCGGACAGACCTCCTGGCACCGTCCGCAGTGCAGACACCGATGCTGGTCGATGACCACAGGGGTAACGGAGATGTCAATGCACGCTTGCGGACAAACATCGCTGCACTGGAAGCAGCCATTGCAGCAGTTTCCTACATAATACCCCGCTGCTTCCTGCGGTTCCATGCCAATGGTAATGCCGTCCCGGATAATGTGGGACGGATGACTGATGTCAAAATACTCGCCCTGGGCCTCATATAAACAGAATACCTCCAGCGCACTTCGGGTATCACCGGGATAAATGGACTGCATATAGACGTTTTTCTCAAATATCTCATCCAGCTTTTCCGTTCCAATGTTCCGGATTTTTCCCCGAAGCGAGATGGAGATGTTGTCCTTTGTGCCGGAAAGGGCGATGTATTGTTGTTCCATCAGCTGCGTATAAAATGCCTTGCCCTTTGCGGTAAGAAAATAAACGCCCTGTTCATCCCACAGCATCATATCAATCACGCGGGTTTGGGGATGTCCGTCCGCGCCAATGGTGGCAACCGTGGTGGAATGGATTTCCTCCACTAAGACTTTTCGATACTCTGTCATACGTTTTCCCTCCTGGGCCGGTCCCGGTTCTGCCGGAACGGCAAACTGATTTTAAAACTTATAGGGCGGATTGCCGGAGAAATCCGCAATGACGCCATGGGGATTCTCCAGATAGAATACCTCAAAAATGGGATTCGTGGCCTGACCGTACTGCCCCTTTACAATCGGATTCTGGATGCACATTTCTTTGGCTGCCATGTTGTTTTCAAACACAGCCT
>CAVEIY010000160.1:3712-4528 GCA_963615825.1 Flexilinea sp. | reverse complement strand
TCCTATTTCTGTTCTGAAAAGGCTGAAGAATGATTTTCCCAACATAGTGGGCATGAAAGAATGCACCCCTGCTTTCTTCAAGATGACCCGGGTCGTTCAGGAAATCGGCGACAAAGTCAGCGTAGTCAATGGACACGGTGAATTCCTGGAGCCATATGCGGCCTTGGCCGGTACGGCCGGTTTCATTTCCAGTATGTCCAACTTCGCTCCGGAGAAAGCCGTTGCGATCTGGGAGGCAAGAAGCACCGGTGATTACCAGAAAGCGAAGCAGATCCGGGATACAATGATTCCATATATGGATCTCGCCGCAAAATACTCCGGCATGGGCGGAGAATACAAGGTGATCTCCCTGCTGAAATACATGACGGATCTGGTAGGAAGCTGCGGAGGCTACCCCAGGATCCCATGTGTTCCCCTCAGCGAGGCAGAAAAAGAAGAAGCTCGCCAAGTATTGGCACAGCTGAAGCTCTAACATCAGAAAGGAGTTAAACAGATGAAAAGGCTGACAGCAACCCTTTTGGCACTATGTATGGTGTTTGTATTGACCGCTTGCGGAAGCAAAACCGAGCCCGCAGCATCCGCCAGCCCCACAACGGCCCCCGCTTCCACGCAGTCCGATTCCACGACTCAAGAGCCTGTAACTATTACTCTGGTTCGTACCGGCACTCCGGAGATCCTGCACGGTATCTTCGATCCCATTATTGAGAACTTCGAGAAGGAATATCCCAATATCCATGTAGAAATGCAGGATCTTGGATGGTCAGACGCCACCCAGTCACTCCAGACCTGGGCTGCATCCGAAACGCTCCCGGATGT
>CAVEIY010000160.1:0-3587 GCA_963615825.1 Flexilinea sp. | reverse complement strand
GTATCATCTCCCCGCAACAATTTTTGATTTGTACGAAAAAGGTCTGATCCTGGACCTGACTGATTATATGGACGAAGAGCTGAAGCAAGATATGTATCCCGCTATGCTCCAAGCCGGTCAGTATGATGGCAAGCAGTTGATGATCACCTGCAATGCCGCCAGCCTGATCATGTGGTACAACGCAGATCTGTTCCAGCAGGCCGGTCTTAATCCCGATGCTCCTCCCGCAACTTGGCAGGAGCTGCTGGATGCCTGCAAAGCGCTCAGTTCTATTGACGGCATCACACCCATGGGAATGTACGCCTCCCCCACCGGCGGCGAAACCAGTTTCATGTTTGAATCTCTCTTCACTACGGAATATGGCGGCTCCGCCTGGGATGGGACCCAAAACCGATATGTCTACGATTCTGAGAACGGAAAGCAGGCAGCCATCAATACCCTGCAATTCATTCAGGACCTGACGGCCTATGCCCAGGAGGGCTATGTAGAATACGGTCGTTTTGACAGCAGAACACTGCTCCGCGACGGAAAGGTTGCCATTGTTCTGGACGCCCCCAATATGGCCAACCAGGTGAGCGACCAGCTTGCGGACGGAAGCATCCGCGCCGCAGCTCTGCCTGCCGGTTCCAGCGGCGTTTCTTCCACAGCCATCAATGCCGGCGGCTGGTACATCCCCACCAATTGCGCACATCCTCAGGAAGCCTGGACCTTCCTGCGCTACATGATGCGCACAGAAAACCAATTTGCGCACGAAAAGTATGGTTCCGTTCCCATTACAAAATCTGCGGCAGCGTTGTACGATGCTCCCTACATGCTGAACATCATTCAAGGAATGGAACATAGCTACGCAGAAGGCATCTGTGCCCAGACCAACGCTCTATGGAGTGTGACTGGTGAACAGCTGCAGCTTTTGATGATGGGAACCCAGGATGCTGAAACCACCTGGGCGAACATCTCTTCGGAACACGGGGATATCTACAAGTAAAGAAAAGTGGCTCCCCGCTTTCGGGTGGGGAGCCAAATGTTTTTATGGAGGGAACTGTATGAAAGAGGATGCCAAGGCTGGAAAACTGAAAAGGCAGATAGAGCCATACGTTTACCTGTTTCCAACAATGATCCTGTTCGTGCTGATACTAGCTATTCCAATCGTAAATCTAATGCGCTATTCCTTGGGGGATTCTAACATTATCCAGGGCTACAAACAGTGGAATAATTTCGCAAACTTCAAATACCTGTCAAGCGGCAAATTCTTGGGCAGCATTGGCGTCACCCTAATTTATGTGCTTTTCGGTGTTGCCGGCGTGGTCTTTTTTGGAACTGTTATGGCACTTGCACTGGACAAGCCATTAAAGGGTCTGGGTGTTTTCCGGGCCATTGCCATTATTCCATGGGTCGTCCCCCAGGCCTTCGCGGCAACCATGTGGCGTTGGGTATTAAATGCGCAGTTTGGATTCATCAATCAGCTGCTGTTGGCATTGGGATTGATTGAAAAGAATATCAGTTTCCTTTCGGAACCCAAAATGGCCCTGGCAACGGTGATCGTGGTGCGCATCTGGCAGGGTACGCCATTTATGATCATTTCCCTGCTGGCCGCACTGCAAACCGTGCCGGAAGATATCTATGAGGCTGCGGCACTGGATGGCGTGAATCCCTTCCAACGCTTCTTCAACATTACCCTGCCCCATATTCTGCCTGTCCTGCTGACGACCACTTTGATCGTAACAGCCTGGACGATGCAGATATTTGACACAGTGTATATTATGACCGGCGGCGGACCCGCCAGAGGAACGCAGCTCGTAGCCCTGGAAGTTTACGCAAAGGCATTTCAGCAGGATGACCTGGGCACAGCCTGTGCCATCTCTTTGGGGATACTGGCCATTCTTGCAATCATTACCTGGTTTAAGAACAGACTGGAACACGGAGGTACGGGAGCATGAAGCTGACATTATCCGGACAAAGAAAAGCCGAGCACACAGTACGCTATATTGTCATCGCTCTCTGGATGATTTTTACGCTGCTGCCCCTGTATACCGCATTTGTCGCCTCTCTGACAAAATATGAAAATCTGGGTAAAAATTTCTTGTACCCAACAGATTGGGCCTGGGAAAATTATAAAGATATCTTCCAACGGATCCCCATGGGCAGTTATCTGAAGGCAACCTGCATATACGCACTCTCTACAGCATTGATCAATGTCGTTTTGGCCGTCCTGACAGGCTATGCTCTGTCCCGATTCCGTTTTCGAGGCAAGGGGCTGTACAGCGGTACCTTGTTGATGACGCAGGTCCTCCCACAGGTCGTCATTGTCATTCCTGTATTTCTAATGATGAAAAAACTCGGGTTGTATGACAGCTACTTCGGCGTTATTCTTGTTGTTGTAGCAACGTCAATGGCGTTTCCGACCCTTCTTATGAAAAGCTTCTTCGACAGCGTCCCCATTGCCCTGGAGGAAGCAGCAACGATTGACGGCTGTACCAGATTCCAGGCTCTGCTTCGGGTAATGATTCCATTGGCACTCCCGGGAATTGGTACCGCATTCGGCCTGTCCTTTTTTTCCGGTTGGGGGCAGTATCTCTACCCAATGCTGCTTACCAGAAGCCCGCAGTACACCCCCGTTACGGTGGGAATCTCCCGTCTAATTGACAACCAAACGCCCTGGGAAATGGTAATGACCGGTACCATTCTGTCAATCGTACCGGCCGTGGTCGTATATTTGCTTGTCCAGAAGTCTCTGATCAAGGGAATGTCCAGCGGTGCCGTGAAATAACCTCCTGCTTTGGAGCGGATACACAGAAGAAAAGAGGAAGAAAAATGCCTGTATTTGAAATGCCCATGGAAAAGCTCCGAACATACACTGGCTGCAGCCCTAGGCCGGAAGACTTCGATGCGTATTGGGCAGCCGCACTGGAAAGCTGTCGTGAAACAGGACTGGATTACACCATGCAGCCAGCGGAATTCTATGCGCCGGGAGTAGAGTGCTATGATCTGTGGTTTGAGGGTGTCCGTGGCGCACGAATCCATTGTAAGTTTATGAAGCCTGCTCAGACAACAGGGAAAATCCCGGCAGTTGCCGCATTTCACGGCTACATGCATCACAGCGGTGAATGGTTTGAGCGGCTTCCGCTGGTGCAAAACGGTGCTGCCGTGCTGGTGATGGAATGCAGAGGGCAAGGCGGCACCTCAGAAGACGTATACCATGGAGTCGGCCCAACTGCCTTTGGACTGGTGGTCCGCGGTGTGCGGGATAAAGACCCGCAGATGCTGTACTATCGGGACGTCTATTTGGATGCGGCAAAAACGGTATGGATCCTGATGCACATGCCGTTTGTCGATGAAAAGCGGATCGGTGTTTACGGAAAATCCCAGGGCGGCGCATTGTCCGTTGCGGCCGCAGCCTTGGTTCCGGAGGTGAAGCTCTGCGCTCCAATCTACCCGTTTCTTTCTGATTTCTGCCGGATCCTAGAGCTGGATCTTGCAAAGGATGCCTATGATGGCTTTTACTGGTTGTTTAAAAAATGTGATCCTACCCATCGCCATGAAAAAGAATACTTATATCGTATGGGCTATGTAGATATCCAGAATCTTGC
>CAVEIY010000159.1:0-4567 GCA_963615825.1 Flexilinea sp. | reverse complement strand
GTCCAGCCCCCACTGGATAATCTGCTCCACCGCGTTGACGCTGAATTCCTTGATGTCGTGCTGCAGCACCACAGAGACATTATGCTTTTGAATGCCGGAAATAACGTTGTCTACCACCTGCTGGGTGTCGGTTGTCTCCCCTGCGTCGCCGCTGGATACGTTCCAGTCAAAGTATTGATAACCACGGTTCTGAACCTCTTGCGTCAGGGTGGTCATCAGTCCCGGGGTGATGTTGGAGACGGTGTTGGAGCTGCCGCCGGGGAACCGGATGATATTGGTGGTGTCTCCGGTCTGGCTGACAATGACATCCTGCATAGCCTCCAGATCCTCAAAATAGGCGTCCTCACTGGCATAAATCTTATTATAATCGTGGCAGTAGGTATGAATGCCAATGGCGTGACCGGCAGCGTATTCCTGGTAGATCATATCCTGATACTTGGAATTGGAATTGGTCACGAAAAACGTCGCCTTTACGTTGTATTTGGCCAGCACATCCAAAAGCTGCTGAGTATAGGGACCAGGGCCGTCGTCAAAGGTCAGGTATACCACCTTATCGCCGGGATTTTCCGGCGGCTGCTTGACATGGACCAGACGCTGGGCCGTGCCGGTATTTCCCGCTGAGTCTGTAACGCTGTATGTAATGGTGTAGTCTCCGGGGGTGCCGGGATCCACGCCGCCCTCTGTGGTGACAGATCCGGTTACGTCACCGTCGCCTGCATCCTGGGCCGTACAGCCGGGATCGGAGAAGTTTTCACCGGACTGAATGGTCATTTCCCCACCTCCGTTAAGGGTAATCACCGGAGGCGTGGTATCCACATAGACCAGGGTGCGCTGCGCGGTGGCGGTATTCCCGTGGGCGTCGGTGACGGTATAGTCGATTACACCGTCGCCCTGGGTGGCGGTAACCTGCTCGGTTACATCGCCGTCACAGTCGTCTATGGCCGTATAACCCGGGTCCTGTACCTCTGTTCCCTTTTCTACGGTCAGCGGATTGTCCCCTTCCAGGGTAATGACCGGGGCAATTCGGTCATCGTAGACAATCTTACGCTCCGCTGTGGCGGTGTTGCCGGAGGAATCTGTAACCGTGTAGTAGACAACGCCGTTTTCCTCGTGGGATTCCACCTGATCGGTGAGATCGCCGTCGTAATTGTCCACGGCAGTATAGCCCTCTTCTTCGTAGGGGTGGTCCGGAAGCGTATAGGCGTCAGGGTCACTTTTGAGCGTGATTTCCGGCGGAATATCGTCGATCACCTGAACGGTGCGCTCAGCTTCCCCCTGGAAGCCCAGCAATTGAGCGGAATAGCGAATGGTATAGGTGGTCAGCGTGTCGGTGTCAATGGTCGTCTGATCGGCCTGCACCGGTACGGAAACCTTGATAAAATACAGTCCCGTCAGCCAGGCGTCTGCGCCGGAATCGGTATAGGTTTCCCCATATTCCACCTGCATATCCGCCTCGCCTCTGGGGGTAACGGTGATTTTCCAGCCGCCGAAGAGATAAATTCCCGCAGCCAGCAGACACAGCACCAGAATTACGATGCTGACAATCATCAATGGTTTATTTCGTTTCACAGAACTAACCTTCTTCCTTCTATGAAATCTGTCCTTATTCTATTACAGACGATGGAAAACTGCAAGAAGTTGCGCGCAGCCTTAAAAAAAGAATAAAAAAGCCGTATCAAAGTATCAAACTCTGGTACGGCTTTTTGAGAAATCAGTTGTTGATCTTATGGTGAGCAGAGGGACTATCGGTGTGCAGCGGCAGGAAGGTATAGCCGTTTTCCTGCCCCCACTGGATGATTCGCTCCACTGCTGCAACGCTGTAGTCCTTGCTGTCATGCTGCAATACCACAGAAATGCTGTTGTTTTGAATGCCGGAGATGACGTTTTCCACCACCTGGTCGGTGGAGGTTGTCTCCCCTGCGTCGCCGCTGGCCACATTCCAGTCGAAGTATTCATAGCCTTTGTCGTGGAGCTTCTGGGCCAAATCTGTCATAATGCCGGGATTAAAATCCGAAACGGTGTTGGAGCTTCCGCCGGGGAACCGAACCAGCCGCGTTTCCTGCCCGGTTTGAGCCACGATCACGTCCTGCATGGCCTGGAGATCCTCAAAATAGGCGTCCTCACTGGTATAAATCTTGTTGTAATCGTGGGTATAGCTATGGATGGCGATAGAATGACCGGCGGCATATTCCTTTGCAATCATGCCCTCATACTCGGGGAACGCATGGGTGACGAAGAACGTCACCTTTACGTTGTACTTCTCCAGCACATCCAAAAGCTGCTGAGTATACTCGCTGGGACCGTCGTCAAAGGTCAGGTACACCACCTTGTCGGTGGGAATCTCCTGCGCCTGCTCCACGTGAACCAGCCGCTGAGCTGTGGCGGTGTTGCCATTGGCGTCGGTGACCCGATAGAGAATCGTAAAGTCTCCGGTGGTGCCGCTCGGTACGATTCCCTCAGTGATGACTGCGGAGGTGAGGTCATTTCCCTGGGCGTCCTGCGCCGTGCAGCCGGGATCAACAAAGGGGGTATTGGTATCAGTGGTGACCTCTGCATCGCCGTTCAGGGTAAGGACCGGCGCAGCAGCCGCCTGGCTGCCATCAGGAGCCGCAGTCAGTTCAGAGGCAGCAGAATTGGCGGCCAGAACCTCCGGCTGACTTTGGGAAGCGGCACTGGTGTGTGCCATTGCGCCCAGCCGATAGGCAACAAAGGTGAAAAGCAGACATAGGACCAACAGTGTTGCACCGGCGGATAGAATCGGGTTCACTCGTTTCATATGGATACCTTCTTACATGTTTGGTTGATCGTGTACTCTACCTATTAAGATGCAGTCAGAACGGAAAACGTTGCAGAAATTATCAGGTTTTTTGAAAAAACCGAAGTCCTGTATTTGCAGAACTCCGGTTTTCTAATTGGAATCGTTACGAGGGATGGGCGCTGAGGGCAGTGGCGATATTGATGGCGTGGTCAGAGCAGCGCTCCAGATCCGTTGCCATATCGGTGAATACCACGCCGCCCATGGGGTTACAGGTGGCGTTCATCAGGCGCTTCACATGGTTGCCGATAATAGTTTCCTGGGTGTCGTCCACCAGATCCTCCAGGTCCTCTGCCTCTTGAAGCCGATCATAATCCTCATCGGCAAAGATGGAAAGACATAAATCTACCGATTGCAGAGAGAGCTGGGCCAGCTGCTTTAGCTCATTCATTGCATCCTCGGACAGCGTGGCTTTTCCGCTGTGTACCTGGGCTTCGTATTCCACGATGTTCTCTGCGTGGTCGGAAAGCCGTTCAATGTCGGCAACCACCAGGGTCATATGGTAGACGCGGTTCAAGTCTCTTGGCGTCATCTCCAGGGTCCTTAGCTCCACCAGCTTGGAGATGATGGAACGGTCCAGGTAATTGACCGTGTCCTCCGTCTCTTCCACCACCTCTGCCAGAGAGTCGTCCTGCTCAAAGAAGCATTTGACGGCGGTTTTCAGATTTCGGCTGGCGATCTCACCCATCCGGATGATTTCACGATGTGCCTGAGAAACGGCTACAGCGGAGGGAATTGCGCCGGTCTGGGTCATGTAGAGGAGCTTCCGTTCCTCGCCGGTCCGGGACTCCTCAGGCTTTAAGGGAAGCAGCTTCTGGGTGAGCTTTACAATGGAATCCGAGAACGGCAGCATCACCAGAACGGCAAAGATAGCGAAGATGGTATGGGTATTTGCAATCTGACGCGCCACATTGCCGGGAGACAGACTCTTGATGATGGTAAGAATCTGCGGGAAGATAAACAGCAGCAGCATCAAAATTGCAGCGCGAATCAGGTTAAACAGCAGGTTCAGCAGCGCAGTCCGCTTGCCGTTGCGGCTCATGGTAAGAGACGCCAGAATGTTGGGCGTCACAGAGCCGATGGCTGCGCCAATGACCAGATAAACCGAGGTTTCGTAGCTGATAATCCCCTGTACGGCAAACGCCTGAAAAATAACCGTTGCCGAAGAGGAGCTTTGCAGCAGAGCCGTAAACAGAATGCCGAACAGCACCGTCAGGAAGGGATTTTCCAGAGCGGAGATCATGTTGATAAAGGCTTCGGTTTCGGCCAGCGGGGCAATGGCGGTTTTCATCAGAGCAATGCCCTCAAAGAGCATACCAAAGCCCATGATGATGGAGCCAACGTATTTTACCATGTCCTTCTTCATGAACAGGTAGAGGACAGCACCCACAAACAGAATCATCGGCGCATAGGCGCTGAGATTGAATGCGGTGATCTGGGCGGTGATGGTGGTGCCGATGTTGGCGCCCATAATCACGCCGATGGCCTGGGTCAGGGACATCAGACCTGAGTTGACAAAGCCGATGACCATAACGTCTGTGGCCGAGGAGCTTTGAATCAGCATGGTAATGGCAATACCCACCACCACGGATATGACTTTATTCTTGGTGGCGTGTTCCAGAATGACACGGAGATTCTCACCGCAGGCGTTTTTTAGACCTGTGGACATGATGGTCATTCCGTATAGGAACAATCCCACGCCGCCCAACAGGGAAAATAACTCAAACAGAGACATAACCAGAATCCTTCCTT
>CAVEIY010000158.1:197-4595 GCA_963615825.1 Flexilinea sp. | reverse complement strand
GGGCCTCGGGGCGGAAACGGCCTCAGAGGAAGCTGCGGCGATGACGCCGGTGCTCACCTATCGCGTCATCCTGCCGGAGGGCGCGGATTTGACCCGGAGCCTTGCCCAGCTGCGGCAGCTGGAGGAGGAAGAACCTCAGCTTCATGTGGAATTCGACAGCCATCGGCAGGAAATCCGCGTGGGAATTATGGGGCCGGTGCAGCTGGAGATCCTAAAGGAACTGCTTTTGGATCGGTTTGCTTTGGCGGTGGAGTTTGACCAGGGAAGTATTCTCTACCGGGAAACCATCGCGTCCGCGGTTGAGGGCGTTGGTCACTATGAACCCCTCCGACACTATGCAGAGGTGCATCTGCTGCTGGAACCCGGAGAACGGGGCAGCGGATTGGCGTTTTCCTCGGCCTGCTCGGAGGATCAGCTGGACCGAAACTGGCAGCGGCTGATTCTGACCCATCTGATGGAAAAGCAGCATTTGGGCGTACTGACCGGTTCGCCCATTACGGATATGAAAATCACCCTGGTGGCCGGGAAAGCCCACGTAAAGCATACCGAGGGCGGAGATTTTCGTCAGGCGACCTATCGCGCAGTTCGACAGGGCTTGATGCAGGCGGAAAGTGTGCTGCTGGAGCCGTGGTATGCCCTGCGTTTGGAGGTGCCCCAGGAAAATGTAGGCCGTGCCATGTCCGATTTGCAGCGAATGGGAGCGGAGTTATCCCCGCCGGAGACGAAGGGAGATACCGCGGTGCTGGAGGGAACCGTTGCAGTTTCCGCCTTTGGGGATTATCCCCAGGAAATCACCGCTTATACCCATGGTATGGGACGAATTTCACTGACGGTGCACGGCTACGCCCCCTGCCCCAATCAGGAGGAAGTGGCAGCACAAATTGGCTATGATCCCGAAAAGGATGTGGACAATTCTCCGGACAGCATTTTCTGCGAGCATGGCGCTGGGATGCTGGTAAAATGGAATGCGGTGCCGGAGCATATGCACCTGCCCAGCGTGTTAAAGCCCCCGGTGCCGGAAGAGCCGGAGCGGGAGGTATTGGGCCGCAGATATAAGGCGCTGGCGGCGACGGACAAGGAGCTGATGCAGATTTTTGAGCGCACCTATGGTCCGGTCCATCGGGATCGGATCCAGGCCATGCGCACGCAAAAATCCACCAGCGTGTCTAAGCCCCATAAGGCAGCGCCCATTCCCCAGGGACCGGAATATATCCTGGTGGACGGCTATAACATGATTTTTGCATGGCCGTTTTTAAAAACGCTGGCAGCGCAGGACTTGAATGCCGCACGGGATCAGCTGGTGGATATTCTGCGGAATTATCAGAGCTACCGGCAGTGCCCGGTGATTCTGGTGTTTGACGCCTATAAGGTCAAGGGAAATCCCGGCTCGGTGGAGCATTATGGGGATCTTTCTGTGGTCTATACCAAGGAGGCCCAGACTGCCGACAGCTATATTGAACGGCTGTCCTATGACCTGGGGAAAAAGCACCGGGTTCGGGTGGCTACCTCTGACGGGATGGAACAGATTATCATTTTGGGCCACGGCGCGCTTCGGACCCCGGCGTCGGTATTCCTCCGGGAAGTGGAAGAGGTCATGGAGGATATTCGGAGCTTTTTGTCGGAGTAATTTGTTATAAAATAGCGAAAACCCCTGTCTCCACCGTCATCGGAGGAGGCAGGGGCGTGTTCTTATTCCTCGGCGCTCCTGGTTTCACTGAGTACCAGACCGGGGTTCTTTTTGATGTTGAAGTCGATGGACCAATAGCTGGAGAATACCAACAGGCTCCGGCCACGGTAATCCTCCAAAAGCTCGGCATCGGAGGAGAGCATCAGGTCCTTCGGCTCGCAGGGGCACTGGTCGATAAACCGCAGGAACTGGTAGGGCAGGTTGTACATTCTCAGGTCCACGCCGTATTCGTTCTTCATCCGATACTGGAATACGTCGAACTGCAGGGTACCGACAACGCCGACGATAACCTCTTCCATGCCGGTGTTGGGCACCTTGAAAATCTGAATGGCGCCTTCCTGGGCAATCTGCTCAGTGCCCTTGATGAACTGCTTGCGCTTCATGGTGTCCTTGGGGCTGACCCGGGTGAAATGCTCCGGGGCGAAGGTGGGGATGCCCTCGAACTTGAACTTCTTGCCGGGCTTGCACAGGGTGTCGCCGATGGAGTAGATGCCGGGGTCGAACACGCCGATGATATCGCCGGCATAGGCCTCCTCCACGATCTCACGATCCTGAGCCATCAGCTGCTGAGGCTGGGAAAGGCGCTGCTTCTTGCCGCCCTGCACATGGTAGACCTCCATGTCCCGGGTGAACTTGCCGGAGGTGATGCGCATGAATGCGATACGGTCCCGGTGGGCCTTGTTCATATTCGCCTGAATCTTGAAGATAAAGGCGGAGAAATCCGGAGAGAAGGGGTCGATCTCCACATCACCGGCCTTCCGGGGCAGCGGCGGGGTGGTCATGTTCAGGAATTCGTTCAGGAAGGGCTCCACACCAAAGGTGGTCAGTGCGGAACCGAAGAACACGGGGCTCTGCTGACCGGAACGCACGCGCTCCAGATCAAACTCCGCACCGGCGCCCAGAAGATCCACTTCCTCCTGAAGCTGATGCCACTTGTCCTCGCCGATGAGCTCGCCCATCTTGGGATCGCTGAGCTCGATTTCCTCCGCAGCGGAGCGGCTCTTAAAGGATGTGTCGGTGAACCGGAGAATATGGCCGCTGGGACGGTCATAAACACCCTGAAATTCCTTGCCGGAGCCGATGGGCCAGTTGATGGGGCAGGTCTCGATGCCCAGCTCCTGCTCAATCTGCTCGCAGAGCTCAAAGGGATCCCGGGCGTCCCGGTCCATTTTATTGATAAACGTAAAAATCGGAATATGCCGCAGGGTGCAGACCTTAAACAGCTTCCGGGTCTGGGGTTCTACGCCCTTGGCCGCATCAATGACCATGACGGCGGAGTCGGCAGCCATCAGGGTACGGTAGGTATCCTCGGAAAAGTCCTGGTGACCGGGTGTGTCGAGGATATTGATGCAGTAGCCATTGTAGCTGAACTGAAGCACAGAGGACGTAACGGAAATACCACGCTGCTTCTCAATCTCCATCCAGTCGGAAACGGCGGCACGGCTGTTTTTCTTGCCCTTGACCACACCGGCCTGGGCGATGGCGCCTCCGTACAGCAGGAATTTCTCGGTGAGGGTGGTTTTACCGGCGTCCGGGTGCGAAATAATGGCAAAGGTCCGGCGGCGCTGGATCTCTTCTTGTAGTGTCATAGATAAACCTCCATTGTGGGGTGAAAGATGTTGGGTAGATTCAGACGTGTCGGTCCTACATGGGGGTAGCCCTCCTGTGCGAAGTTGCAATGACTGCCCAAAAGGCAAATATCATGGAAAAAAGCACGCCGAAGCGTGCTTTTTTCTGGTGACCCCGACGAGAATCGAACTCGTGTTACAGCCGTGAAAGGGCCGTGTCTTAACCGCTTGACCACGGGGCCAGCGCTGATGCAAAAGCACCAGAAAAGAAAAAGGCGGATGGAAGTCCGCCTTGTTGGTAGCGGCAACTGGACTCGAACCAGTGACACTCCGGGTATGAACCGAATGCTCTACCAACTGAGCTATGCCGCCATAGAGCCGCCCTCAAAAGGGCAAGACCTATTATATAGAAAACCCATTCTATTGTCAAGAGAAAATTAAAGATTTTTTCGATTTTTTCGTATGAAACTGCCGCTGCCCATCACATACTATATCTGGTGATGATATGAAGCTGTGGAAAAACGCGGTGCTTTTTTATATTGGCGGCATGGTATATGTGCTGCTGGAGCTTTTGTGGCGAAGATGGAGTCACGGAAGCATGTTTTTGGTGGGTGGCTGCTGCTTTTTGCTCATTGGAATGCTGTCACAAATGCAGCCTGAAATGCCGGGTGTGATGCAGGCGGTACTGGGAGCGTGTATGGTAACGGCAGTGGAGCTGCTGAGCGGGCTGCTCATCAATCGGGTCCTGGATTTACACGTCTGGGATTACAGCACCCTGCCCTATAACCTCTGGGGGCAGGTATGCATGAGCTACTTTTTCCTGTGGATTCTGGTGTCGTTTCTGGCGCTGGAGCTGCATCGGCTGCTGCGAAAGGGCCTGTTTGGTGAACGGCTGCCGAAGCTGCGGCTGGTCTGACGGCACAAGGGAGAATGCGCCAAAAAAGGCTTGATTTACGGCGGGTAATTGAGTATGATAAGTAATAAGTTTGCATTTTTATGGAGGAGGAATTTCCGTGGAAAAGAAACCTTATTATATATCCACTGCCATTGCCTATACGTCGGCCAAGCCTCATATTGGCAACACCTATGAAATTGTTCTGGCCGATGCCATTGCCCGTTATAAGCGCATGACCGGCTATGATG
>CAVEIY010000158.1:0-187 GCA_963615825.1 Flexilinea sp. | reverse complement strand
CATCTCCAACGACCGCTTCATCCGCACCACCGACGACTATCACGTGGCCGCCATTCAGAAAATCTTCCATAAGATGTATGACAACGGAGACATCTACAAGGGCAAGTACGTCGGCAAGTACTGCAAGCCCTGTGAGTCCTTCTGGACCGAGAGCCAGCTGGTGGACGGCAAGTGCCCCGACTGCGGC
>CAVEIY010000157.1:0-4612 GCA_963615825.1 Flexilinea sp. | reverse complement strand
GAGCGGCGGTCTCCAAAACCGTAGGTCCAGGGTTCGATCCCTTGCGCCCCTGCCATATAGGTGTCCTGCTTTTGCAGGGCGCCTTTTGCAATGCAGAGCGTTTTATTGTGTAGCCGAAGAGAAGCAGCATTACAGCGGATGATAGCCGGGACAAAGCCGGAATTTATCAATCAAACAGCTTTTTCTGTAAGCGCGTCCGTTTTCCTGGTCCAATGAAAGATGAACAAAGTATATCAATAAGCGCGCCACTTACTCAGCTGAATGCGTAAGTGGCGCGCTTAATCTTTTTATTGGGTGAGTCAGTCGTTTTTCGGCGGCTCAGACGGTTCCGGACTTTTGGGAAATTCGGCCCAGAAGATGACGCCGCCTTCGGTATTTTCCACGCCGTATCCGCCGCCCAACAGCTCCATGTTGCTGCGGACGATGCTGAGCCCCAGGCCGGATTCCCGGCGGCTGCGGGTACGAGACTTGTCCAGCCGATAAAAGCTGTCCCAGATGCGTCCCAGCTCCTCCTGGGGGATGGGCTGCGCGGAGTTAAATAGAGAAACACGGTAATAATCACCGTGATCTTGAACGGAAATTCTCAGCTGCTTCCCGTTGCCCATATGGGATACGGCGTTTTGCATGTAATTGGTGAGCACCTGCTCCACGCAGAAATAATCCGCCGTGATATAGAGGCTGTCCGGGTAGTCCTTCTGAAAATCAATGCCGTCCTTTTCAATTTCAATGGTGAAGATTTCCGTTACATAGTCGAGAAGATCTGAGAGATCAAATTCCTCCTTGACCATCTCAACAGTGCCGCTTTCCAGGCGAAACAGTTCCATCATTCGGAGAATCATGGACATCATTCGATCTGATTCATCACAGATCACGTCACAGTATTCCCGAATCTCGTCGTCTGTTTTTGCCATGCCGGATCGAAGTCCATCTGCATAGCCAGAGATCAGACCGATGGGCGTTTTCAGGTCGTGGGAGAGGTTGGATACCAGATTTTTGCGCGCTTCCTCCTGCTCCTGCTGGAGGCGTATGTCCTCCTTGAGCTGATCGTTGGCAGTTTGCAGCCGCGTGATGTAGTCCTGCATCACATCGGACATGGTGTTGACGCTGTTTGCCATGATGCCGATTTCACCGCCCAGATCCGACTGGCACTTCTGGGAAAAATCCAGGTGTGCAATTTGGTTGGCGATATTGGTAATCTGGGTGACTGGCTCAGTGACCATGGCGGCCATACGGGAAAATGCAACCACAGCCATAATCATCACCAGCAGTCCCACCACCAGCGAAAATTGTACGGAGATGGTGGTTGCTTGGGCAATGGAGGCGTAGGAGGTGGAGATATCCAGAACATAATGCTCCGTGACACCGCCTAACGTCACCCGGCGCTCTCTGGAGACGGTTGCACCTGCGGTGGTATGCTGGTACATCTCATCGGCGTTGATGTTATAGCTGGTATCTGAGGCGCCTGCATGGTCCCGAATATAGGGCAGCATATGGGACATCATGTCGTCTAAGAATTTGTCGGACATCTGGCTGTTGTAGACCACATCCAGCGACTCCCGATCCGCAATGACAAAGGAGAGATTCCCTTCCTCCAGTTTGGAAATGGTGGTCAGGTCCAGCTCGCCCTCCTGGCGGATGGTGGAGTAGGCGTCCACAAGGCTCTGTTCCACCTTATGGAGGTAATACGGTTCCATAAACACAATGCTGAACAGGGACACCAGCACATAGTATAGCGCCAGAACTCCGATGGAGAGCAGAATCAGCTTGTGGCGGAGACTGCCTTGGGATTTTAGTTTCATTATCCCTCCAGCTTATAGCCGCGGCCCCGGACGGTTTTCAGCGCGGAACCATGGCTGCCCAGCTTCATGCGCAGATTTTTCACATGGGTGTCTACGGTTCTGGCATCGCCGTAATAGTCGAAATTCCAGACGGCGGAGAGAATCTGCTGCCGGGACAGGGCGATGTTTTTATTCTGGGCCACATAGAGCAGCAGCTCAAACTCCCGGGGGGTCAGAGAGACTTCCTGACCGTCCACCGTGACCGTATGGGCATCGGGGTCGATACAGATGCCTGCCACCTCTACCTGGGAGCGCAGAGTCACCGAGCGCTTGAGAAGGGCCTTTACCCGCGCAATGAAAATCGGGAATTTCACAGGCTTGGAGATGTATTCATCTGCGCCGCATACGAAGCCCATAACTTCGCTGTCCTCGTCGCTTTTTGCGGTGAGCATGATAATGGGAATCTGGCTGAAGCTGCGGATGGTCTGGCAGGCCTGAATTCCATCCATTACCGGCATCATGATGTCCAGGATGGCCAGGGAAATGTCGCTGTCCTGGCGAATCAGCTCCACCGCCTCCTGACCGTTGGCCGCTTCGATGGTTTTAAAGCCCTCGTTCCGGAGAAAATCTCCCACCAGGCGACGCCAGCGCTCTTCATCATCGGCAATCAGGATCTTTACATTGTTGTTCATGCGTCCTTCGCCTCCATGTACACTGCCTCGCACCGACAAATGGGGGTGCCAAGACCGTAAAATTTCTCTTCATAGCCGGTCATGATGCCAACAGGACCGTCCTTATGGAGATCATGTGTGACATTTTTCAGCTGATAGCCACTAAGCTGAAACTGCTCCAGCGAGAAATCAAAGAGGCCCGCGTTATCCGTTTTAAAGTGGATTTCGGCGCCGGGCTTTAGTATCTTTTTATACAGCTCCAGAAAGCCCTGATGGGTCAGACGGCGGGGGGCGTGCTTCTTATGGGGCCAGGGATCGCAGAAATTGATGTACAGCAGATCCACCTCGCCGGGGGCAAACAGCTCTGCGGCCCGAGCCACGTCCTCACCAATGAAAAATACGTTGTGCAGCCCCATGTTTTTGACCTTTTCCATAGCCATGACCATGGCTTCCGGTACGCGCTCCATGGCAATCAGCAGGATATCCGGTTCCGCTGCGGCGGTTTCTGCGGTGAATTTTCCCTTTCCGCAGCCAACCTCCAGCCGAATTTCCTGTGCCTCAGGATATAATGTATGCCATTTACCGCGAAGCTCCTCGGGATTGCGGATCCAGATGTCGGAGCATGCCTCCATCCGGGGGACCAGGTTGGGCTTTTTGCGCATTCGCATAAAACTACCTCTTTCTTCCGGTCAGCAAAAGAAGTGACCGGCAGGAATTTTCATATCAGCTGTACCAAAACGGTACAATCAAAGTCATTATATCAAATTGACCGTAGAACGTAAAGCCGGGAGCGCATAATTTTCGAGGAAAGGAAATCGGAGATTGCACAAAAAGATAGAAAATGGGCACGCTGCAACTTGCATTGCAGCGTGCCCATTTTTGATTTGATGGAAGTGTTAACCCAGAATACCGGTGGACTGGAGGAACAGAATCAGCATCATCAGCGGGGCGATATAGCGAATCATTACGATATAGACCCGTTTGCGCCGGAAGGTGTAGCCGCCCAGCTCCATCTCACCAATGACATACTCCGGGGTTTTTACCCAGCCGATGAGGATGGTAGAGAGCAGCGCAATCAGAGGCATCATGACGCTGTTGCTGATGTAGTCCATGATATCCAGCAGCTGCGCGGTGGAGCCGTTGGGCAGCGAAACCTCAAAGTAGAAGATGCTGTAGCCCAGGGCAATGACTGCGGAGGCGGCCAGATAGATGACTGACAGAATCAGCACGGTCTTTTTCCGATCCTTGTGGAAAATCTCCATGCAGTTGGCGGTGATGGATTCCAGTACGGAAATACAGGAGGTAAGGGTGGCGAAAATGGCGCTGATAAAGAACAGTGCGCCAATCACAACGCCTGCGGTACCCATGGCGGCAAACACCTTGGGCAGGGAGACAAACATCAGGCTTGGTCCGGCGCCCATGCCCTCGGTGCCGGAGAATACGAACACGGCGGGGATAATCATGGCGCCAGCCAGCAGCGCCACACCGGTGTCAAAGAACTCGATCTGGTTGACGGCCTTGTTGAGGTTCACGTCCTTTTTGACGTAGGAGCCATAGGTAATCATAATGCCCATGGAGACGCTCAGGGAGAAGAACAGCTGGCTCATTGCGTCCAGCAGAATCTGCAAAAATCGACCGACGGTCAGCCCCTCCACATGGGGGGTAATGTAATAGAGAAAGCCCTGAAGGCCGGTCCGTACGGTTCCGGTTTCGTCGGTATGGCGCAGGGTCAGGGAGTAGATGGCGATGACCACCACCAGCACCAGCAGCACCGGCATCATGAACTTCGATACCTTTTCAATGCCGCCCTGAACGCCGTTATAAACGATAAACGCCGTGACACCCATAAACAGCAGTGCAAAAATCACCGGGGAAACCGGCGAGGTGATAAACGATGTGAAATAGTTGTCCTGGGCTGCGTTCTGGGCCTGACCGGTGAGGTAGACCACAGCATATTTAGTGATCCAGCCGCCGATGACTGCGTAATAGGTCATAATCAGCACGGGAACCAGGAAGGTTAAAATACCAAGGAACTTCCACTTGGGATGCATTTCTGTGTAGGCGCCGATGGCACTTTTCTGGGTTTTCCGCCCGATGGCGATATCTGAGGTGAGCAGCGTAAAGCCAAAGGTCAGCACCAGAACCAGATAGACCAGCAGAAAC
>CAVEIY010000156.1:4270-4662 GCA_963615825.1 Flexilinea sp. | reverse complement strand
GGTCTTGGTGTCGGCGCCGGCAGCCATTGCCTTGTAAAACTGGTCAAAGGGCATGCTCTCCCCTAAATCGTCGGCGTACTGGACCCCATCCATTTCATAGTGGAAGCAGATATAATGAATATCCCGATTCTGGAAATGCTCCTTGGAGAGATCCGCTGTGGAGCAGCAGCTGAGTACATATCTCATGGTTCATTCTCCTGTCCTGCAAATTTAATTTTTATAATGATATTATGGATATTATAATGAGATCCGATCCAAAATGCAACCAAAACTTCCAGGTTCCCGGGCTTTTCACCGGGGAGATTCTGTGATACAATAAATGCAAATTTTGTGAACTGCGTTTCCCATAGAGGAGGACGATTTATGCTATCCATCATTGTGCCGTGCTATAA
>CAVEIY010000156.1:0-4260 GCA_963615825.1 Flexilinea sp. | reverse complement strand
CTGTTTTACCCGGCGGTTTCCCGGGTACTTTCTCAGATCGGCTCGGATTATGAAATTCTGTTTGTCAACGACGGCTCCTCAGACGGAACCCTTTCGCTGCTCCGGACCTATGGCAGTCAGGATTCCCATGTGAAATACCTCTCCTTCTCCCGGAACTTTGGAAAGGAATCGGCCATGTATGCCGGGTTCCGCAACGCCAAGGGAGACTATGTGGCCGTGATGGACGCGGACCTTCAGGACCCTCCGGAGCTGCTGCCGGACATGCTTCGGCTGCTGGAATCCGGCGAATACGACAGCGTTGCCACCCGCCGGGTCACCCGCGCCGGTGAGCCGCCCATCCGCAGCTGGTTTGCCCGTCAGTTCTACAAGCTCATCAACCGGATTTCCGATGCGGATATTGTAGACGGCGCACGGGATTTCCGACTGATGACCCGTCCCATGGTCAACGCCATCCTTGCCCTGGGAGAGGAAAACCGCTTCTCCAAGGGAATTTTCGGCTGGATTGGCTTCCGGACCTATTGGATGCCCTATGAAAACGTAGAACGGGTGGCCGGAACCACCAAGTGGAACTTCTGGAAGCTGCTGAAATACGCCATCAACGGCATCATCGACTTTTCGTCGGTGCCCTGCTCCATCGCCTCCTGGAGCGGTATGGCAATGACGCTGCTTTCCGTTTTCTTTCTCTTTTTCATCGTCATCCGCAAGCTGATCTGCGGTGATCCCGTGGCAGGCTGGGCTTCCACCATCTGCATCATCATTTTCATCGGCGGCGTTCAGCTGCTTTGCCTGGGCATTATGGGCCAGTACATCGCAAAAACCTATACCGAGGTCAAAAATCGCCCCCACTACATCATATCCGATTCCAATCTCAGTGACTTCCACCCGATTGGCTGATACAAAGGAGATCGTTCTATTGAGCCTTATTTCTCACATCCGAACCCATCGCCGGGTGCTTTTTCCGGTTTTCGTCTTTCTGTTTCTGCTGCTGCTGTTTGCGCTGACCCCGCTGACTCATGACGACTGGTACTATGAGTCCGGGTATTCCCTTCATCAGCTTTTTACCACACAATCCGCCAACTGGTATCAGCACCTCAACGGTCGAATCCTGGGCAACGGTCTGGAGGGGCTGACCGGCGGCCACAAGCTGCTGCGTGCGGCCCTGCAGGCAGGCTTTGTGCTGGGCATCTGGGGGGCCGCCTGCTCCCTGCTGAAGCTCAGCGCCATCGGTCAGCTCCTGTTTCTGGCCGGACTGATGCTGCTGCCCAGCGGTCTTTATGCTCAGACCTATGGCTGGGGCGCCGGTTATTTCAACTACGTTCCGGAGCTGATGCTGCTGCTGTCCGCCGCATGGCTGATTCGCCGCTGGGCCTCGGACGGCTGCCGCAGCCGCGCAGCCTGCGGTGCGGCTGCGTTTCTGTGTGCGCTGTGCGCTCAGCTGCATTCCGAAAACTTTACGGTCATCAGTATGCTGCTGGGCGTTAGCCTGCTGGTGCTCTGTGCCACGCCGGTTCTGCGGAAAAATCGGGCGGCGCTGCTGTGCGGCATCGGCTTTTTGGTGGGCGGAGCTTTGATGTTCGCCGCACCGGCCTATCGCTCCGCCGGTTATTATAACGTCTCCACCGACCTCTGGGAGCGCATCCTCAAAAACTATGAAACGGTATCCTTCTACGCCCTGGGCTATCACTATATCGCCTCGCTGCTGCTGACCTCCGGCACCGTTTATCTGCTGTGGAACCGGGACGATCGGCTCCCCCAGGCTGTAAAATCCGCCGTCACTGCCGCACTGGTGCTGCTCCAGGTCTATTTCATCGGCTATCATCTGATGCTCGGGGACAATCTGGTGCTCCACAGCCATCTGGTCACCAAATGGCTGGACTTTGCAGCGGACGCCGTTTATGTACTGCTGATTTTCTTCTGCACCCTCCATTGCTCCATTTCGGCGGAGTCCAAATACCTGACGCTGATTCCCCTGGTCCTGGCCATTCTCTATGCCGGACCGCTGCTGGTGGTCTCCCCCATCGGTCCCCGCTGCTTCTATACCAGCTGGATTTTAATGCTGTTTTCCGGTGCGGCCCTGTTCTCGGCGGCCTTCCGGGGCAAATTTGCCTTCCATGGGGCCACCTGGACGGCATGCAGCGTCTGCGCCGGAGCACTGCTGTTTCTGCTGTTCATCACCCTGGAGAATCACGGGGTCTACCGGCAGCGGATGGACGCCATTGCACAGGGTATGGCCGCCCATGCCGACACCATCGCCCTGCGGGATTATCCCTATCCGGAATACGTCTGGGGCAACAACTCCCAGACCATCGGCGTTCACTATTACTACGCCGCCCAAAACGACATCACCTTTACCTATTATCCCTACTACGATCTGGAGGATTAAGGACAACCATGGACCAGCTTACCATGCACATCATTGCAAACATCCACAGCGACTTCCCCACCAAGTTCGGCATTCCCCGGCAAAGCGGCCTGGTGGAGGAGCTGACCGCGCAGATCGTCTTTACCCCGGACTATCGGGTGCCGGAAGCAGTACGGGGGCTGGAGGAATTCTCCCACATCTGGCTGATCTGGCAGTTCTCCGGCGCGGTGCGGGACTCCTGGTCCCCGACGGTTCGTCCGCCTCGTCTGGGGGGCAACACCAGAATGGGGGTGTTCGCCACCCGGTCCCCGTTCCGGCCCAATGAAATCGGGCTGAGCTGCGTCCGGC
The DNA here is from genome assembly GCA_963615825.1 of Flexilinea sp. Taxonomy (GTDB): domain Bacteria; phylum Bacillota; class Clostridia; order Oscillospirales; family Oscillospiraceae; genus HGM13006. The sequence continues at coordinate 1,550 of CAVEIY010000156.1, read as the reverse complement.
TGCTCAAGGTGGAGCCGAATACGCCCCAGGGTCCCGTGCTTACGGTAGCCGGAGCTGATCTCATGGACGGAACGCCGATTCTGGACATCAAGCCCTACATTCCCTATGCCGACTGCCAGCCGGATGCCACAGGCGGCTTTACGGACCACGCTGGGGACTTTCTTTTGGAGGTGGAATTCCCGCCGGAACTATTGGAATTGGTACCCCAGGATCGCCGGGAGGCCCTGAAGGGCGTGCTGTCCCATGACCCAAGGCCCTCCTATCAGCGGAACCCGGAGCGGATTTACGGGATGGAATTTGCGGGATGGAATATCCGTTTCAAAGTTGCGGAGGAAGTTCTGACCGTGGTGGAGGTAAGAAAAGAATAAAGAAGAAATTGCGGTGTCACCTCCGGTGACAAATTAAAAAAGAAATCAAAAATACCTGCTGTAACCTAAAATTACGGCAGGTATTTTTCAGTCCGTCGCAAAGCGACATTTTTAATCTTTCTTCTTTGCGCCCCGTTGACGCGGCACCACGCCCCATGCCTCCAGCGGATACCGCTGCATGGCGCCGAACACGTTGGACTTCAGGTGCGGATAGGTGTTGGACAGATCCCGGATCAGGTCCTTCACCTCTTCCCGCTTGGTATGGTGGTCGGCAGGACATTCGTTGTGGACAATGGGCAGCCCTTCTTTTTCCGCAAAGGCACGGATGTCCTTCTCCTCCAGATAGAGCATCGGACGAATCTGGGTGACGTCGGTGCGGTCCAGATGGGTCACGGGCTGGAAGCAGCTGATCCGGGCCTCAAACAGCAGGCTCATGAGAAACGTCTCCACTGCGTCGTCGTAATGATGGCCCAGGGCGATTTTATGGATGCCCTTTTCCCGAATGATCTGGTTCAGCGCGCCGCGGCGCATTTTGGCGCACATGGAGCAGGGATTCTTCTCCTTGCGATAGTCAAAGATGATGGGTCCGATCTCCGTTTTCACCACGGTATAGGGGACGTTCAGGCTCCGGCAGAATTTCTCCACCCCGGAAAAGTCCATGCCCGGCAGCCCCAGGTCGATGGTAAACGCCTCGATTTCAAAGTGCTTGGGGTAATACTGCTTCAGCTCCGCCATCAGCCGCAGCAGGGTCAGGGAGTCCTTTCCGCCGCTGACGCCGATGGCGATTTTGTCGCCGTCCTCAATCATGTTGTAGTCCTCTACGCAACGGCGCAGAAGTCCTGCCATTCTCTGCATAAATTTGTCCTCCAGAAAGTAAAAATCGCACGTGAGCATCCGTGCGTTAAAAAGAGAAAACGTGAGATTTTGCGAGTTCTCTTAGGATTCCGTGAAAAAACTTTAAAAATGTGGTTGACATCGGGAACGCCGGGTGCTAGAATAGCGGAGCGTCCTTTTGAGAATATTCTAGCACACGTGCGAATAATGTCAAAAGTTTTTTATTACGAACGGCAATGCCAAAGGTGTTGCCCGATATTGGAGGAGACAATATGTCCACTACTTTAGCAAAAAAGGAGACCGTTGAGCGCAAGTGGTATGTGATCGACGCAGCAGGCAAGCCTCTGG
>CAVEIY010000155.1:0-4666 GCA_963615825.1 Flexilinea sp. | reverse complement strand
TCCCGTCAAAGGGGCTGTTTCACCATACGTGAAACAGCCCCTTTTTGCCTTTTTTAGGTCGGAAAATCTGAACAGATCTGTCTGCGGCGGAACGGTTTTGAATGCGTTTGCGTTGTACGGCGGGTTTGGGGGCAGAATAGATAGAAGATTACAACCATCGGAGGTTCTATGGAAGAAAAAATCAATCCCGATAAGGCGATACTGGCGGGACTGGATGCAGCGGTGTTCTCAAAGGAGGAGACCGCGAATGAGTCTACCCTGGAGGAGCTGAAGGCACTGCTGGAGACGGCGGGCGGCACGGCGGTTGGGACACTGCTGCAGTCCCGGCCTGCGCCGGATCCCCATTCGTTCCTGGGCGAGGGCAAGGTGGAAGAGCTGCGGCAGGCGGTGGAGGCCACCGGCGCGAATATGGTGATCTTCGACAACGACCTGTCTCCCTCTCAGATTCGTACCCTGGAGGACATCACCGGTGCTACCGTCATTGACCGCTCAGCGCTGATTCTGGATATCTTTGCCCAGCGCGCCAAGACGCGAGAGGGCAGACTACAGGTGGAATTGGCGCAGTATCAATACCTTTTGCCCAGGCTTTCCGGTATGGGACGTTCTCTGTCCCGGCAGGGCGGCGGTATCGGAACCAGAGGCCCTGGTGAAACGAGACTGGAATCGGATCGGCGGCATATCCGCACCCGAATTTCCCGGCTCCAGCAGGAGCTGAAAGAGGTACGGCGGGTTCGGGGCGTTCAGCGGCAGCTGCGGGAGAAAAACAGTGTCCCGGTGGTGGCGCTCATTGGCTATACCAATGCGGGAAAATCTACGCTGCTCAATGCGCTGACCGGTGCAGGCATTCCGGCCAATAATCGGCTGTTTGATACCCTGGACACCACCACCCGGCGACTGACCGTATCCGATACGCTGGACGTTCTGCTCAGCGATACCGTCGGGTTTATTGCCAAGCTGCCCCACAATCTGGTGGAGGCATTTCAGGCAACGTTGGAGGAGCTGCAATATGCAGACCTTTTGCTCCATGTGATTGACGCTTCGGACCCGGACCGGGCAGCCCATATGGAAGTGGTGGAAAAGCTGGCGTCCCAGCTGGCACCCCAGGGAGTTCCGATCGTTGAGGTCTACAACAAGGCGGATTTGGTGGAGCCGCAGCTGATCCCAGTGGGGGAGAATCGCGTGGCCATTTCCGCAGCTACCGGTACGGGCCTTTCCCGGCTGCTGGAGCTGGTGGAACAGAATCTGGATACCGGCGTCGAGCGGGTGACCATGAAGCTGCCCTATGCGGCGGCAGGCGAGGTGGATCGGATTCACCGGGAGGGCAAGGTGTTCTCTTCGGAATATGAAAACGACGGTATTCTGGTGGATGCAGCCCTGAGCCGAGAGCTGCAGGGGCGGTATCGGGACTATATCCAGTCCTGAGGAAAGGAGGTGCGCCATGACCGAATACTATCTCCCCACCGGCTATGGAACGTCGGAATTTGTGGAAAAGAAATCCCGTTTTATCGGGGAGGTCTGGCGGATCTCTACGGAAGAGGAAGCGCGGCAGCGCGTGGCAGAGGTGAAGAAAAAATACCACGATGCCCGGCATAGCTGCTGGTGCTATCTGCTGCGGGACGGAACGCTGCGCTATTCGGATGATGGAGAACCCCAGGGAACTGCCGGACAGCCTATGCTGGAGGTGTTCTCCCGGGAGGGGATTACCGACTGCGTCTGCGTGGTAACAAGATATTTCGGCGGCATTCTGCTGGGAACTGGCGGATTGGCCCGCGCCTATACCAAGGGCGCAAAGGATGCGCTGCTGGCTGCGGGAACCTCGGTGGAGCGGCTGTGGGATCGGATTTTGGTTCCGTGCAGCTATGCCCAATTTGAACGGGTACGGCAGGAGACGGAAAAGCACGGCGGCGTGCTGGAGGATACCGACTACGGCGCGGATGTGATGCTCACCGTCCTGATCCCGGAAGGGGAAACGGCCGGATATCTAGCGGCGCTTACGGAGCTGTCTGCGGGCAGTATCGAAGGCGAAAAGCTGGATCAGGTATTCCGCGGGGTGCCGGTCAAGCTGCCGGAGAACGCATAAGACCCAAAGGTCGGCAGGCAAAACTGTCTGCTGCACAACTGAATATAAGGGGTGCTGACTATGACAATTCGTGAGGAACTGGAACAGCGGGAGCACATGATGCTCTCACCCTGGGCAGCCAGGGCAGATGAAACCAGGGGACGATTGCGCCCGGAAGAAGAAAACGAGGTGCGCACCTGCTATCAGCGGGACGTAGATCGGATTGTCTACTGCAAATCCTTCCGGCGGCTCAAGCACAAAACACAGGTGTTTTTGCAGCCGGAGGGAGACCACTACAGAACCCGGCTGACCCATACCCTGGAGGTAATGCGAATCTCCAGAACCATAGCCCGAGCCTTGCAGCTGAACGAGGATCTCACTGAGGCCATTGCCTTTGGCCATGATCTGGGCCACACCCCTTTTGGACATGCGGGGGAGAAAGCGCTGAGTGACATCACCGGCAAAGCGTTTCGCCATAACGAGCAGTCGCTTCGGGTGGTGGACATTTTGGAGAAGGACGGCGAGGGGCTGAACCTGACCTATGAAACCCGCATGGGCATTGTTGGCCACACCGGCGACTTCATTCCCGAAACCCTGGAGGGACAGATCATTCGTCTGGCGGACCGGATTGCCTATATCAATCACGATATCGACGATGCCCGCCGTGCGGGAATCCTGGAAAACAGCGATATTCCCAAGGATATCACCGACGTGCTGGGACAGACCCATTCCCAGCGGATCAACACCCTGGTGATGGATATCATCCACCATTCCCAGGGGCTGGACCATTTGGAGCGGGATCCGGAGGTGGCAGACGCCATGGAACGGCTGCGGGACTTTATGTTTGAGCGGGTTTACCGAAATCCCGTAGCAAAGGGCGAGGAATCCAAGGCGAAGGATATCATTGGCATCCTCTATGACTACTATTTGAAGCATCCCGGTAAGCTGCCGCCGGATTTTCAGCCCCAGCTGAGTTTTGACGGAATTGAGCGAACCGTAACGGATTATATTGCAGGCATGACGGATAAATATGCCGTCTATAAATTCAGTGAAATCTTTATTCCCACGGCATGGCAGGTTCGTGGATGAAATTGGATGTATCATTTTGAGGAATTTTGGAAATCATCCAGAAGGAGGTGCGCACCTTGGCGTTTCCCGAGGCATTTTTGCAGGAGCTGGAAGAAAAAAACACCATTGAAGATGTGGTGGGGCAGTACGTTACCCTGACACGCCGGGGCAGCAACCTCTTTGGATTGTGCCCATTCCACAATGAGAAAACCGCCAGCTTTTCCGTGGCACCGGAGAAGGGAATCTTCTACTGCTTTGGCTGCCATAAGGGCGGCGGTGTCATCAATTTTATTATGGAGATCGAGGGGCTGGATTATCCCGATGCGGTGCGGTTTTTGGCCCGTCGGGCAGGCATGGAGGTGCCGGAGGACGATCCCAGGCGAGTCTCCAGCCTGCGCCGGAAGGAGCATCTCTGGAAGCTATGCCGGGACGCGGCGCTGTTTTACCACAACACGCTGAAAAGTCCCCAGGGGCAGGAGGGACTTCGGTATCTCCTGGGCCGGGGACTGACGAAAAAGACCATCGTTTCCTTTGGCCTGGGTTTTGCACCAAACCAGTGGGACGGACTCAAACGCGCCATGCTGGCAAAGGGCTATACCATTGAGGACCTGCAGGACGCCGGACTGGTCCGGACCAAGCGCCGGGAAAAGACCGATGAAAACGGCAATACCGTGGAGTCGGTGAGCACCTATGACTGGTTCCGGAATCGTGTGATGTTCCCGATTATCGACGTTCGGGGCAATGTCATTGGCTTCGGCGGACGGGTGATGGACGGCTCGGAGCCAAAGTATTTAAACTCCCCGGAGAGCATGATCTTCAACAAGCGAAAAAATCTTTTCGCTCTGAACGTGGCGAAAAAGACAAAAATGGAGATGCTGGTGCTCACCGAAGGCTATATGGACACCATTTCCATGCACCAGTATGGCTTTGACTGTGCGGTGGCGTCTCTGGGCACCAGTCTGACCCAGGAACAGGCGGGCATGCTGTCGAAATACACCAAGCAGATGGTGCTGTGCTATGACGGCGACCAGGCGGGACAAAATGCGGCAAAGCGTGCCATCGGCATTCTGGAGAAAACCGGCATTACCGTCAAGGTGCTTCGGATGCAGGGGGCAAAGGACCCGGACGAATTCCTGAAAAAATACGGGGCGGAACGGTTCAAAAAGCTCCTGGGCATGTCGGAAAATCAGGCGGTCTACCAGCTGGAGAGCATCCGGCGAAAATATGATCTTGCGACAGACGACGGCAAGGTGGAGTTCCTAAAAGAGGCCGCGACCCTAATCGCTTCCATGGATTCCTCTGTGGAGCGGGAGGTCTATAGCACACGAGCGGCGGAAATGGCGGGAATTGAGGCCAAAGCCATGCAGTTGGAGGTAAGCCGCGCCTATAAACGGCGAATGAATGCCAGAAAAAAGCGGGAGGAGCGGCAAAATCTCCGCCCTGCCGAGCAAATACAGCCTACGGTGTCTGGGCTGAAATATGACAATGTCCGGTCGGCGGTGGCGGAGGAGGGGATCCTCAGTCAGATCCTTCTGGAGC
>CAVEIY010000154.1:0-4714 GCA_963615825.1 Flexilinea sp. | reverse complement strand
TCCAGCAGCAGCCGCGCCAGGTTCACTCTGGTCTTTTCACCGCCGGAGAGCATGGAAAACTCCTGGGACCGCATTTCCTTCGGTATGCCAAGGCCATTGCAGATTTTGTCCACATTGACGTCCATGTCATAACCGCCGCCGGTTTGATAGTGGTTGGTCAGGCGGTCATATTCCTTCAGCATGGCATCGGTGACTTCCTCGGTCATCTGCTGCTCCAGCTGCTGCATCTTCTTCTGGATGTTTCTCAGCTCCAGAAACGCGCATCGAAGCACATCCTCCACCGTATAGCCCTGTGGATACTTCGGAATCTGGGAAATCAGCCCCAGCTTTTTCCCGGGTGCAATCTCTACGGTACCCTCGTCATAGCCGATTTCGCCGGTGATGATTCGGAACACCGTGGTCTTACCGGCGCCGTTTTTCCCCAGCAGTCCAACCCGCTCGCCCTGCTGCACCTCAAAGCTCAGTCCGTCCAGCAGGTTATTTCCCACCTCAAAGGACTTTACAAGATCTTTTACAAAAATGTCTACCATAAATTCTTCCCTTATTCGCAGAAAAGACCGCCACTGCCGGTGGAAATCCGCGCACCCGTCCCAAATGGGACGGAATGCCGGGATCTCCCCTTCCCCGCAATGACGGTCTTACAATAATCAGCCTCTAGAATAGTTGGGTGCTTCCTTGGTAATGGTGATATCATGGGGATGGCTCTCAATGAGGCCTGCGCTGGTGATGCGCACGAACTGTCCCCGTGCCTGAAGCTCGCCAATGGTGGGGCAGCCGCAGTAGCCCATACCGGAACGGATGCCGCCCAGCAGCTGATACACGGTATCAGACAGGCTTCCCTTATAGGGAACGCGGCCCTCAACGCCCTCGGGTACCAGCTTGGAGTTGCCCTCCTGGAAATAACGGTCCTTGGAACCCTGTGCCATTGCAGCCAGAGAACCCATACCGCGGTATACCTTGAACTGACGGCCCTGATAGATTTCCGTCTCTCCGGGGCTTTCCTCGCAGCCTGCCAGCATGGAACCCATCATAACGGTGGATGCGCCTGCTGCCAGCGCCTTGACAATATCGCCGGAGTACTTAATACCACCGTCGGCAATGATCGGCACACCATACTGCTTTGCCGCACAGGCAGCGTCGTAAATGGCGGTAATCTGGGGTACGCCAATACCGGCAACCACACGGGTGGTGCAGATGGAGCCAGGTCCAATGCCGACCTTTACGCAGTCAGCGCCAGCCTCAATAAGTGCCTTGGTGCCCTCATAAGTTGCAACGTTGCCGGCAATGAGCTGCGCCTTGGGGAACTGCTTCTTGATGTTGCGGACACACTCCAGAATGTTCTTGGAATGACCGTGGGCGCTGTCCAGTGCCAGCACATCGGCGCCAGCCTCCAGCAGACCGCCAGCACGCTGCACCACATCCGCCGTTACGCCAATGGCTGCGCCGCAGAGCAGACGACCGGAATCGTCACGGGCAGAGTTGGGATACTTATCTGCCTTCTCAATGTCCTTAATGGTAATCAGACCCTTGAGGCGGAAATCCGCATCGACAATGGGGAGCTTCTCGATCTTGTTTTTCCGCAGGATCTCCTTGGCCTCCTCCAGGGTGATGCCCTCCTGTGCAGTGACCAGATTTTCATGGGTCATTACCTCGGAGATGGGACGGCTCAGGTCGGTTTCGAACTTCATGTCGCGGTTGGTGATGATGCCAACCAGCTTCCGGTCGTCCACGCAGATGGGCACGCCGGAGATCTTATATTTGCCCATCAGGTTGTCGGCGTCCTGAAGAGTGTTGTCGGGAGCAAGATAGAAGGGGTTGGTGATGACGCCGTTTTCAGAGCGCTTTACCATGTCGACCTGCTCGATCTGCTGCTCAATGCTCATGTTCTTGTGGATGATACCGATGCCGCCTTCGCGGGCCATGGCAATGGCCATCTTGTACTCGGTAACCGTATCCATCGCAGAAGAAAGCAGGGGGATATTCAGGTGAATTTTGCGGGTCAGCTGAGTTCCCAGAGAAATCTGGCGGGGTACGACCTCACTGGCTGCGGGAATCAGCAGCACGTCGTCAAAGGTCAGCCCCTCTTTGTAGAACTTCTGTGCCGGATTGTCATTTACCATCATGCAAACCTCTCCTTTGTGTCCGTAGATTTTATTATGATATTCTACTCATTTTGCGCCTTTTCGTCAAGGATAATTCAGTGGTACGGCTGAAATTGTACAGTTGCTTCAAACCGGCGTTTCCCATCGTCGCTGCATCCGTCAATATAACAACTATTCTCTCCCATTAACCGGGAAATTTCCATGGTTTCTCCGGCCTTGCACTCCTGAGAATAGTTGAGCTGCAGCTCGGAAACAAACCGGCCCTCCAGCTCCTGGGCAGTCAGTGCGTCCATCAGCACGTCAGCATACTTGGTGTTGTTCATATGCCCGTTTACGTCCAGATCGGAATAGCGCACCGTCCGGTCATAGACATGCTTTTTCTCCTTGGGGCAGCGAATCAGACGAAGCTGCCGATCCTTCACCTGCTCCGGCGGATTGGAAACGGCAATGTTCTCGATGGCACCGGGACGCAGCATCTTCCGGCTGTCGATATCCGCGACCACCCAGGCCGCCACCGCCTCGCCTACCAGCTCATTTCCCACCAGCAGGTCATAATCCCGGTAGACAATCAAGCTGCCTGCCCCGCGGTGCCAGGTGCGAATGGTCAGCTGCTCTCCGGCATGGAGCGGACGGGTAACCCGGTACCAAACCCGCGCAAGAATCCAGCAGGCATGGTATTCCTCCACCAGATACTCCCGATCCATATGCAATACCGCCGCATGGTCCGTCCCCAGCTCCTGCAGCAGCTGGAGCATGGCAGAAGGACGGATGTTGTCATAAAGATCCACCGTAGAGGAGCCGATCTCCACGGTTCTTGTAAAGATTTCATTCATAATAAACGCCTCTTAAAAACAGACTGGAAATTTTCGTTTGAATCCTGTATACTGAATTATACACAATTCTCAGGAAATAATCAAGGCGGCGCTGAAGCGTCAGAGAAAGGCGGAATCACATGGCAGAGCAGCTATATACCATTCCCATTAACGAGGCGTTTGACGAGAAAGAGGGCTGTCCTCTGTGCCGTCTCCGTCAAAAGCTGGAGGATCAGAGCTTAAAATACATCATGGGCGCCGCAATGATGGAGCCGGACATCCGGATTGTAACCAATCAGCTGGGCTTTTGCCGGACGCACTTTCATAAAATGCTGGGCATGGGCAACCGGCTGAGTCTGGCCCTGATGCTGGAGAGTCATCTGGACAGCGTTTCGAGCCTGATCCCCGAGGAAAGCAATCAAAAGCCCGGTCGGTTGGGAAAGCTGAAAAAATACGACGGCGACTCCCCTGCCCCTCAGCTCCGTGCCCAGGCAGAGAGCTGCTATGTCTGCCGCCGTGCTGCGGAGTTTGAGAAAAAATACGTCTCCAACGTGATTTACATCTGGAAAAAAGACGCCGCTTTTCAGGAAAAGCTCCGTGCTCAGCCCTATTTCTGCCTGGAACATACCGCTGCGCTGTTGGAGAAGGGGCAAAAGGATTTAAGCGAAGCCGCTTATTTGAACTTCTCTGGGGATGTTCTTGCCCTGGCCCGTAAGCAGCTCAAGGCACTTCGTGCCCATGTTACGGAGTTTTGCCGGAGCTTTGACCACGAAAATGCCGGAAAGCCCCTGTCGCCTGAAGCAAAGCAGGCCGTTGAGGATACCGTTGCATTCCTCTCCGGCGACTTTCCACGGAACTAAGGCAATACAAAAAATATCGCTGCCCCCTTCCAGTTTGGAATCGGAGGCAGCGATGTTTTCTTATCATTACATGCTGATGAGTCCGCTGTTCTTCATCTGAAGCTGCAGCTTATCTGCAATCAGCGCGATAAACTCAGAATTGGTGGGCTTTCCCTTTGCCGTGGACACGGTGTAGCCGAAGTACTTTTGCAGGATTTCCAGATCGCCGCGATCCCATGCCACCTCAATGGCATGCCGGATGGCGCGCTCTACCCGAGAGGGCGTTGTGCCAAATGCCTTAGCCACCTGCGGATACAGCACCTTGGTGATGGCATTGATCACATCCATGTCCCCAACTGCAATGATGATCGCCTGACGGAGGTACTGATAGCCCTTGATGTGTGCCGGTACGCCGATTTCATGGATTACATTGGTGACCATGGTTTCGATGGCGTTCTGCCGCTGAATGGTGGTGATGCTCCGAGATGCCGGCGCGGTATTCCGCAGCATTTCCAGATTCCGCACCACAGCCTCCATGGCGCAGGGCTTCATCATGAAATAGCTGACGCCCAGCTCTGCCATCTGACCCATCAGATAGTCGCTGGCAAAGGTGCTAATAACCATGACCATTGGCTTCAGCTGGGAATTCTTCAGCTGGTTGAGCACCCCAAGCCCATCCATACCAGTCAGCATAGGGTCGAGGATCAGGATATCCGCCCTTGTACGGAGCATGGTATCCAGGACTACCTCGCCGTCGCCGGAGATTCCTACCACCGAAAAGCCGCCGTTTTGTTCCAGTGTGCTTTTCAGGGATTCTGCAAAGGCTTCGTTGCCGTCTGCAATTACTACGTTTAATACGGTTTCCATAAATATATCCTCCCCAACTGCCATTTGGCAGTAATTTTTGTTTCGTAAGCTTACGCCAATAATTTACCATAAAAAGCCACTTTGTTCAATCTTT
>CAVEIY010000153.1:0-4715 GCA_963615825.1 Flexilinea sp. | reverse complement strand
GTATTGTCCTTTCGCAGCGGCTCCGGGTTCTTGACGAAGGTATTTCTGCCGATGTCGTTGCGCTTTTCCAGCCAGGCCGCGGGACTTTTGAGCTTCTCCAAAATCTCCTGCCGCTGCCGCTGCTCCAGGGATTGAATCAGCAGCTCCATCTCGCTGAGTCCCTCCTGACGTTCTGCTTCGCTGAGCAGCATTTTCGTCTTAATGAGCACCAGCTGGGACGCCATGGTGATAAACTCGCTGGCAATCTCCAGGTCCATCCGCTTCATTTCATCCAGATAGTCCAGATACTGCTCGAGGATCACGGAGATTTGAATATCCCGGATTTCGATTTTATTTTTGCTGAGCAGCAGCAGAATCACGTCCAGCGGTCCGGTAAAATCCTCCGGTTCTGCATTTTTTGACTTTACCACATGGCTCAGGTGGTAGGTTGGTTCGTTCATGAAAAGCTCCTTAACCGAAGATTGCCTTCAGAATATAGTAGGGAAACACGGAGATTTTCCCCAGTCCTCCCAGCAGCGCGCTCCGGCAAAAGTCCAGAGGTACATCCAGAATTCCGGTCCAGAGCACCAGCATCATAATCAGGAAGCCGTAGCGCTCATACCGGAGAATTTTATAGTATACGTTCTGCGGCAGCAGCGCGTTGACCACCTTACTGCCGTCCAGCGGCGGAATGGGAATCACGTTGAATACTGCTAAACCGATGCTGAGAATCGCCGTATACTCCGTAAACGTGATGATAAAATCTGAAATCATGCCGCCGGTTTTCTGATAGACATATACGGCCCCGGCACGGACGCACAGAGCGAAAAAAGCAAGAATGACGTTGGAAATCGGTCCGGCGGCTGCCGTAATGGCCATGTCCCGCACCGGATGCTTAAAATTCCGCATATCAATGGGCACAGGCTTTGCCCAGCCGAAGCGGAAAATCGCCATCATCAAAAGGCCCCAGATATCAATATGCTTCAGAGGGTTAAAGGTCAGCCGCCCCGCATCCCGGGCTGTGGTATCGCCCAGCTTCAAGGCAACCACGCCATGGCTGACCTCGTGGAACATGATACACAGCATGGAGGCTGCCACAATCACCACGTAGCTCCATACCACATCCAGATTTAATTGGTTCAGCCAGGACGAAAAAGCTTGCATAGATCGTTCCTCCTATTGATTCAGTTAAGTATAGCATCTTCCGAAAAAAATAGCAAGAATTATGATGGGACCGGCCTCATAGGATGGAACGAGGTGAATGCATATGAAAAAGCTCCTGCAAGGCTGGATTTTTTATACGGCGCTGCTGCTGTTCCTGATCGCTGCAGCTTTGACGCTTCCGGAGCTGACCCGCGATTTCTTGGGGGATACCCGGCAGGAGCTGTCCAAAACCGTGGACCAGCTTACCCAGGAGGCGGTGGCGGTATGGGGTCAGCGCTTTCCTTAAGTCGTAAGATTTCCGTCCATCCTTCCCTGATTCTATGGCTCAGTATCCTCCTCTATTTGCAGCCACGGATCTCCGCGGCATTCCTTCTGGCTGCCGCCGTCCACGAGCTGGGACATTGGGCGGCACTCACATGGCTTGGAACGCCGCCGACCCATTTGACCCTGCATGCTGCCGGGGCTTCCATGGAGATTCCGCCGCTGGGATATTCGCGGGCCGTGCTTGCCTATGCCGCCGGACCGCTTGCAAGTCTCCTGCTGGGGCTGTTCTGGCGTATCCTTCCGGCAACAGCACTGCTTAGCCTCTGTCTCGGGCTTTTTAACCTGCTCCCCATCTGCGGACTGGACGGCAGCGGAATTCTTGAAAACCTGCTGTGCTGCCGTCTCCCCCAATCGGCGGCACAAACAACCGTCCGTATTCTCTCCGCAGTTCTGTGTGCGGCCGTTGTTCCGGCTGCAATTTGGCTTGCAAAGGTCCACGGTCTGGGCCTTTGGCTGCCCATGCTTGCGCTGATGCTGCTGGCAAAAAGCCTGATTATGGTTGTCAGCGCCCGATAAATCTGCTACACTATTCCCGGAGGGAATGAGATGCAGTTTTTTCTATGTTACATGATTATCATCAATATCGTCGCCTTTTTTCTCATGGGCATCGACAAGAAGAAAGCGCAGCTGGGGGCCTGGCGCATTCCGGAGAAAACGCTATTTCTCTCTGCAATCATCGGCGGAAGCGTCGGCGCCATTGCGGGAATGCGGCTATTTCGTCATAAAACCAAGCATCGCTCCTTTGTGATTGGCATGCCGGCAATTTTCATTGCGCAGCTTCTGCTGGCCTTCGCCTATTTCTATTTCCGATAAAGAAACGGTACCGGGTTTCAGTGCAGCTGACCCGGTACCGTTTCTTTGATTACTTCTTTTTCTTTGTCACCTTTTGCCGGGAACCGTCCGGACGGACAATGGTGGTGTTCTCCAGCTGTCCTACCAGGCTGCGCTTGACGTCCAAAATATATTCCTTCCGCAGCGCATCCCGTTCAGCAGTCTCTTCCGGGGTCAAGCCCTCCGCCTTGGCCTTACGGGCAAGTGCATTGATGCGCGCAATTTTCTCTTGTTCCATCGTTTGTCTCCTTCTCCATTGAAATCAGCTCCATCCCGGCAAACTGCCGGGTCTGTCCATTGGCCAAATATCCAATGCGCATATAAAATGGCTCCAGCGCAGGAATCGTCTCGACTTTAGACCGCTGCATCCCCAGCTGAGATGCCTTGTAGTCCAGTACTTTCACCAGTCCGTCGCCAATGCCCTGATGGCGGTATTTCGGCAGCACACAGATTCGGCTGAGCTTTGCAGTTCCGATGCCGTCATAGGAAATCCGTCCGGTTGCCGCCGGAACGTCGTTGTACAGCAGCACCAGATGATAGGAATACGCATCCAGCGCATCCTGATCTTCCGTCTGAGAAAGCCCCAGCTCCTGCTGAAATACCTGCTTTCGGATTTCCAGCGCCGGGCTAAGATCATCCCCGGGCTTCATCCACATGGATGTAATCATATAAATACCTCCTCCGTTCGCTTCCCGTAATTCTATAGGTATCGTTCCACCGTAATAGACTGCCGTCCTTTTTTCGTTAGGCCGCCCACTTCTGTAATTTTCATTTTTCCAAGTCCCCGGGCCGAAATCACGCTGCCCTCTTTTACCTCATAATCCGCCTTTGTTACCGGCAGATGGTCCACCTGCACTTTCCCGGCGGAGATAAAGCTCTGGGCTTTGCTTCGTCCCATGGAAAAGCCCGAAGCCATTACACTGTCCAGCCGCAAAGACGCCACTGTATCCCAAATGACCTTTGTTTTCTGCTGAGGCACCTGGATTTCAGACAATGCAATTTCTGACAGCTGAATTCTTGCCCGCCCAATGGCGCTTAAATTCTGGAGCAGATAACCGCTCATCTCCCGAAGCACCAGGAAATCGCAGGACTCCTCCCCCACAAAAATGTCACCCAAAACCTCCCGTCGGATTCCCTGGGCCAAAATGCCGCCCAGAAAATCACGGTGCTCCAGATGGTCATAGGCCGAGATCTTTGCACGGAGCGCCGCAATCGGCCCCTCATCGCTTTGCAGAAATTCCTGGGGATCGTAGTAATCCGGAACATAGCCAATGACCTGTCGCTCTGCCCCGGGAACGCCGCCGAAACACTGCATTTCTGGCAAACCCGCCCGATGGATCAGGGTTTCGGCCATCCGCTGCTCCCGTTCCGTTAAAAAAGAGGTGAATGCCGGGATGTTCCGCCGTTCTCCAGCTGAGAGCTTGTCGTAGATTTTTGCTAATAATAAGGTGTCCTCCGGCGACTGGGCAACGGAGGAGATGAGGGATTGTTTGTCCATAGGTGATCCTTTTTGCGAATTAATCGCCGTGATTCTTGTTGTACGGTTGACTTTTTGCCGTATTTAACGTTGCAATCAAAATTCGCTTAATTTCCATACAGTCATCAATGAGCGGCTTTCCTTCCCGCTCGGTAAGGTATTCCGACATGACCAGCAGCTTCAGCCAATACTCTGTTTCCGCAGTTTCCTTTAAAGAAATTTGCATTTTGGCAATAAAATCAGCCTTACTTATGCCATAAACGGCCTCATTTGCGTTGGCGCCAATGGAGGTTCCGGAGCGAATGAGCTGCTTTGCAATAACGGACTCATGTTTTTCTTTTGTGAGATACTGGTACAGCTTCACAATACGTGACGCAAACATCAGAGCCTTATCCAGTAAGACGTTCTGTTCCATCTGATTGCTCCTTTAAAATACCGGAAAGAAAAAAGAATAGAGAACAAAGAATAAAGAATAATACAGAAACGCCTCTAAGCTTGCAGAAACATTTTTATTTATTCAATATTCTTTATTCTCTATTCTTTCAGCCTTAAAAAGGCGTTTCTGGTGCCGGTAGCCGGGCTCGAACCGGCACGGTGTTGCCACCGGTGGATTTTGAGTCCACTACGTCTACCAATTCCATCATACCGGCAGATTGGGTAAATTGTTTGTTCATTATAATACGCCGCGTCCAAAAATGCAAGGGTGTTTTAGCGCTTTCCAACAAATTTCTGATTTTTCAAATGAATCCGCAGGAAGATTTGTGGAATTTTTGTGAAAACAGCCTCAAATAAATAGTGGAATTTTGAGAATTGTGTGCTATAATAGTGGAGCATGGAATGATACCATGCTTTTGACTAAAGTATTCCGCGACGGAATAAATATTTATTAGGAGGAAATTCCCCATGGCTACACCTGTTGTTGTTGCATACGGCAGAACCC
>CAVEIY010000152.1:0-4748 GCA_963615825.1 Flexilinea sp. | reverse complement strand
AAATCATGCTGTGGATACTCACCGGAAGGGTAAACATCAAGTAGCCCTCGTCGGTCAGATAGTTCTTATAGAACCGATGCACCATCAGCACCAGAGTCATCACCGCGCCAAAGATCAGCGCCAGCACCCACAAAAATGTTACCATCACCGCCAAAACCCGGAGAATCTGATAAGTTTCCGGCCGATCCATATATCGAATGGCAAAGTGGCTGCCAATGCTCAACACCAGCATTGCCGCATAAATTACCCACATGAACCGCGCAGTGGCACGGAATTCATGCTTTAACAGTTTTCCTAACATCTGAATACCTCCCGGAACATCTGGTCCACGGACTTCCCCTGGGTTTCCCGGATCTCATCCACGGATTTCTGCAACACAATCTGCCCCTGACTGATGAAAATCACTTCATCGAGGATCTGCTCCACATCCGCAATCAGGTGGGTAGAAATCACCACAGCGGCTTCGGGGTCATAGTTGCCGATGATGGTATGGATAATGTAGTCCCGGGTGGCAGGATCTACGCCGCCGATCGGCTCATCCAGCAGATAAAGCTTTGCCTTCCGGCTCATCACCAGAATCAGCTGTACCTTTTCCCGGGTACCCTTGGACATCTGGCGGATTTTCATGTCCTGCCGAATGTTCAGGTGGCTGAGCATCTCCTCCGCCCGAGGGCGCTGAAAGTCTGCGTAAAAGTCACAGAAGAAATCCAGCAGCTGACGGACACTCATCCAATCCGCCAGATACGTCCGCTCCGGCAAATAGGAGACGATGGTTTTTGTTTCTTTCCCCGGCGCTTTCCCGTCGATCAGCAGCTCGCCGCTGTCCCAGGTAATCAGTCCGTTGGCCATTTTAATCAGCGTAGTCTTTCCGCTGCCATTGGGACCCAGCAGACCTACAATTTTTCCCGGTGCAATCTCGAAGCTTACGTGCTCCAGCGCCTGAATTTTACCATAGGCCTTGCTAAGATCCTTGCATTCAAGAATTGGCGTCATGTTCTTCTCCCCTTTCCGATTCCTCCAGCAATGCAACAATTTCCTGCCGGGTATAGCCCAGCGCCTGCATCTGCTGGATAAACGCCATAATATGGCGCTTTGCCAATGTGCGCTTTGCATCCTCAATCATTTCCGTATTCTCCGTTACAAATCTTCCGCTGGTGCGCTGAGAGAACATCAGTCCCTGCCGCTCCAGCTCCTGCAGCGCCCGCTGCATGGTGTTGGGATTAACCCCCGCCGCCACCGCCAGCTCTCGAACCGCCGGAATCCGCTGCCCGGGAATCCACTCGCCGGACACAATTTCCAGCTTCATCTGCTCTACCAGCTGTGAATAGATCGGCGCACTGCCATCAATTTTCCACTGCATAAAACGCCTCCGTCTGTATTGTTGTATTAGCTTCTTAGTACAATAAGACAATAATACAATTTAACCCGTTTGTCAAGAGGAAATTGAAACTTTTTCAAAAAACGTGAAAAAAGAGCCTCCGCATGGGAGACTCTTATCTGATCGTGATTTAGATTCCGTTCGGTGTGCCAAGTCCCGTCATAGGATCGTCCTTGTGCGCCTGCTCCAGGCACCGGGCGAACTGCGCCACCGAAGGGTTCTCCTGCTGCTCATACCAGAAGCACCGAAGCTCCTCGGTTTTTCCCACCGGATAGCAGCGAAGATTATTGCCCAGGGTCATACGGCTGAGCATCGTGGACACCATAATTCCCTGCCCCAGCTCCACCGCCATATAGGCCGATTCCAGATTCGGAGAAATGATAATCCGGCTGGGGGAAAAGCCCAGCTCCCGGCACTGACGACGTGCCCGGCTCCGGCTTTCCGACAGACTTTCCCGAGATGCCGCCGCCTTGATAAACGGCTCGCTCTTAAAATCCTCTACCGTCGCCCCTGGGACCGCCTTTGGATGCTCCGGCGACACCAGCAGCACCAGCGGCGTATCCAAAACCTTGAGATTCTTTACCCCCTGGTCCTTGGGTGCAAATTCCCGATATGTGATAATCAGGTCCAGTTTTCGACTTAAAAACAGCTCGTTCAGCTCATACTGGGGGTGCTTTTCCCCCTCAAACTCCAGCTCCGGGCTTTCGTTTTTCATCTCCCGCAGGGCTTTTCCAATGCCCGCGGAGATATCCAGCCATTCTAGATATCCAATGTGGAGAGAATTGCTCAGCCCATGGTAATAGGCGCGCGTCTGCTCCATGGTTTCCTGGAACTGCCGCTCCACATCGGAAAACAACGCATAAAAATTTTCCCCCGCCCGGGTCATAGCCACATAGTGATGGGTCCGCTGGAACAGCTGAAAGCCCAAATCCTCCTCCAGCTTGGCAATATATTTGCTCACAGACTGCTGGGTCATAAACAGCTGCCGCGCCGCCTCCGTAAAGCTCAGGGTTTCGCACAGTGCCATGAAGCACTTGATGGAAGCCTCGTTAATCATGGTGTCACCTCATCTGGTTACGCATTTTTCTTTCTATCATACTACAAATCGTTGTAACAGGCAAGAAATTCCGGCGGCCCCATTTAGGAGCCGCCCAAAATTCTTAGGCAATACCGCATAATTCGGCAAGGAGATTTGGCGTGGGATTTTACGTCACAAATTTGTTGCGAAAACGCCGGAATACTTTGTGTATTTCAAGGTTTCGCAGCGGATTTGTGGGGTAAAAGAGCCGTCAAAGCCCGCAGACGCAATTGTGCGGTGTTGCCCTTATTTGGCCGGAAGTGCCGGACGATTCCGCCCTACCAGATAGCCAATCGCCATAATCACAAGCGATGCGGCAATGCCCACAAACAGCGCATCAAAGGGCAGGACATTCAGCACGCCGAACACCAGCACCAGCAGCGGCGCCACAATAATGGAGCACATGGCAAACTTGTGCGGAATCTTTCCCGGCAGCCACAGAGCGCAGCACATTGGCACCAGAACCACCGCGCCTCTTAGACCCATGGACATAAATGCAAATTGCAGGATCGTATCTCCCAGCGAACCGGTAGACAGGCAGCAGCCCAGCAGCAGAACCGCCGCAGTGATGATCTTGCCCACCACAGCCTCCAGCCGGGGATTGTTGTCCAGCTTATGGGTAAACTTCTTGATGATATCCTTGTTGACAATAAACGAGATGCCCAGTGCCAGACCGGCGCCGGTTCCCACCACGGCTACAAATAGCGTGCCCATCACAATGCCCGCTAATACCGGAGGCATATGCTCCATCACAAAGCTGGTCAACGCTGTTTTCGCCACAATGCCCGGATGAGTCGCGCGCATATAGAGTCCCACCAAAATGCCGCCAATGCCAATGGGCGGAATCAGGAATGCGCTCATCACTGCACCCTTTCTGGCGCAGGCGTCGGACTTACAGGAAATCACCGCCTGGGCATAGGTCTGGGTGGTCAATACACCAAAAATCAGGGAAAGACATGCACCGATGTCCTTTCCGGCGCCCCGCGCCACCAGAGAGAAGAAATGGACGCCCTCGGGATTGTCGATGCCCTTTACCATGTCCACAAAGCCGCCCACACCGCCGGTGAGGGTCAACACAATCGCGCCGCAGCCAATCATAGCAATGTACAGCAAAACCAGCTTCAGCACACCCACCATACCGGCTCCCTTTGCACCGCCGAATACCACGTACAGCACCATAAATGCCGCCGCAATCAGCAGCTCCACCACCATGCTGAGATTGGGGAACAGCACGGTAATCACCGCCGTGGCCGCAATGAGCTGCGAGATGATATTGATAAACGTACCCACGGAGTTGAGGATGGAAGCGGAAAGGCCCGCCGCCGATCCATATTCATGGCCGATCATCTGCACCAGTGTTGCACAGTGGCTGTTCCGGAACGGCTTCACATACACCAGCGCCAGCACCAGACAGGCAATACCGCCGCCCAGAGTAAACCACCAGGCGCTCATACCATAGTTATAGGCAAGCTGCGCAGTACCAACGGTAGAGGACCCGCCCACCAGCGTGCCCATAATAATGCCTGCGGTAATTGCAGACCCGTTTTTACTGCCGCCTGCCTTAAACTTGGTGCCGGAGTAAATACTCAGCCCCAGAATCATTGCCACGGTCAGAATCAGACCGATTATCATCCAAATATTCATGCTTTTACACCCATTCCTACCGAATTCCCCTGCCCGCTTGCTGTGCAGGGCAAAAAAGCGTAAGCCGACCAAGCCCAGAGGTTTTCCCCTGTGCTCAGCCGGCTTTTAAACAAGGCTGCTGCGACGGATCCATCGCAGTTTTTTGTCAAAACAGCTTACCTTATGCCTTTGTTTCGCTGCGGACCATCTCCGCATATTGCGTTCCCACCATTTTAATGGCACTGATGAGCGCTTTCTTCAAATGCCCCTGGTACTGACGCTCCATACGCGCCACCAACGGGTCAATTCCCTGCTTCATATCGTAGCCAATGATGAGATTGCTGACAAATTCCTTGGCAAGGCCAGTGACCATGGTACATTCCACATTGTGAATCACACCAGTGTCCATGTCAATCACCGCCACCAGCGCCAGTTCCTCATAGATTCTCTGGGCTGTGGTGTTGGTGGGCATTCTGGCATAGCCGGAAAACAGGACCAGATCCATGCCGGTACCTCCCGCTGATTCTGCAGAGCACTGTGACCGCATTGTGGGAATCCCGGCGGGCAGGCCGGAGCCGCAATGGGGCAGCGTCATACAGGGAATTCAGGGCATCAAACAGGGTCGTCCAGGAACTGCTTCTCCAGACGGAACACCTCAAAGAGCTGCTT
>CAVEIY010000151.1:0-4852 GCA_963615825.1 Flexilinea sp. | reverse complement strand
TGAGCCAGCTTGATGCCGCCCAGGAGAATGTCCTCGGGGATCTCGTTGGCTTCGGTTTCAATCATAACCACCTTTTCTGCGGTGGAAGCGATGGTGACGAACATATCGGCACGCTGATGCTGGTCATAGCTGGGGTTGACCACATACTCGCCGTCTACATAGGCAACCTGGGTGGTAGCCATGGGGCCGTTCCAGGGTACATCGGAGTAAGCGGTGGCAATGAAAGCACCCAGAGAAGCAACAACCTCGATGGAGTTGTCCTTGTCGTTGGACAGAGAGGTGCAGGTGACGACAACATCGTTGCGGAGATCATCGTCGAAGAAGGGGCGCATGGGACGGTCAATCAGACGGCTGACCAGAACGCCGCGCTCAGAGGGACGGCCCTCACGGCGGAGATACGCGCCGGGAATGCGGCCAACGGAATACATCCGCTCCTCAAAGTCGATAGTGAGGGGGAAGTAGTCGATGCCGGACTTGGGGGCAGAGGATGCCACAACAGTGGTCAGCACAACGGTGTCGCCGTAACGGCAGATGCACTCGCCGTTGCACAGCTCAGCCACCTGGCCGGTGATGACGGTGAAGGGACGGCCGCCGATTTCCGTCTGGAACACATGACGGTTGGGGAATTCCTTTTTGGTTACCATGAAAAAACCTCCTGTAGTTTAAATGTGCGGCACAGGAAGTTTAGCACTTGAAACAGCAGCTGGGCAGCGCCCGGACACTCTTTCAACTGCTAAAACTGATCCTGTACCAAAGCGGATGGATTGGTTACACGAATTGGGTGCCGGAGTGAACGGACTGGTTACAAAGGGGCGGCTCAAATCAATGAGCCGCCCTTCGTGACGCAGTATTGGATCACGCCAGCCGGACGGGTGCAGCTTACTTACGCAGGCCCAGCTTTGCAATCAGGGCGCGGTAGCGGTTGATGTCCTTCTTAGCCAGGTAGTCCAGCAGATTGCGGCGCTTACCGACCATCTTCAGAAGGCCACGGCGGCTGTGATCGTCATGGATGTGAGTACGCAGGTGCTCGGTCAGCTCGTTGATACGATAGGTGAGGACAGCGATCTGTACCTCGGGAGAACCGGTGTCGCCCTCGTGGGTAGCGTACTCTGCGATAACCTGATCTTTTACTTCTTTGCGGATCATAAATAATTCCACCTTTCTTAATTTTACCCCAACGCCAAGTGCCGGGCGGGTGAATACCGCGTGGCGCGGCTATATCCCGGGACTGAGCAATAGGGCATACCGTTAGAATTATACCACGAATTTTCCATTTGTAAAGCAAAAATTGAAAAATTTCAGGCATCACCGCAGGAGTCCTTGCTGACAATTCGTGTGGTGATGCCTGGCGTTTTATTATGGTGCGGTTATGGCTCTTCTGCTTCGGACTTTGGCGCATAGGCGATATATTCCACATTCTCGTGGTGTTCCGACACGGAAACCATAAAATCATAGACCTGATCCCGGAGCTTTTGCTGGGCTTCCCGGGGAGAAAGCGTCTCGTCGGGATAAAACGGCTGAGACAGGGTGACGGTCATACCCGGACGGCGCAGAAACCGGAACAGTCCGCTGCGTCTGCGATAGGTGGTTACCATGGCCACCACCGGTGCGCCGAGCTTTTGGGGATAGCGGAAGGAGGTGTCGGAAAACGGACGAATTCCCGTATAAAAGGGCCAGATATGCGCCTCGGGGAAAATCGCCAGGACGTTGCCCTCCTGATAGCGCTGGGTTACCGAGGAGAGAAATTGCCGCATTCCGGAGAACTTCGTGGGAATCGGAATGACGCCCAGCATGGTCACCAGCGTCTGGAGAAACGGGAGGCTTACCGCGTCGGGATTGGACACCACATAGGCTTTCTTCGGAAATGCCGTCATGGCGGGAAGAAAGGCGTCCAGCATACGGGTGTGATTGCCGTAGAGGAAATAGCCGGTTCCGCGCAGCTGCCGAAGAACCCGATGGTTTTCAAATTTCAGCCCCAGATAGACCTTGGAGATCACAAAAACGATGGGAACGGCGATACAATAGTAAATAAGCTGGGCCAGCAGGTTCCATAGAACGCTTTCGTGGATAAACGGGAAATCTGCACCCACCTCTTTGGCCTGAATGTTGGTGCTGGCGAAGTCGTCGTTCAGCGGGTCGGAGTAATAGATGGTTCGTTTAGGCTCCATGGCGCTTTGCCTCCACGGCGTCCAAAAGCATCTGCTCCATGGCGTCCATGCAGGTGTCGAAATCAAACTGATGGGCGTAGCCCAGATAATCCTGGGCGCACGTTTGACGCTCCTGGGGATGCTCCAGCCACCAGTCCATTTTCTCTGCCAGATCGGTGGAATTGTTGTAATGGAACAGGTTTTTGTCGGTGAGGGCAAAATACCGGGTGGCGCTTCGGGGAGAATCGGCAATCAGGGGCACCCGTCCGCAGGCGATGGCCTCCAGGCAGGAAATGGCCTCGATTTCGATCTCCGCCGGGTGGACGTAGAGATCTGCCATATTGATGGTATGGACCAGCTCCTGACGGGAGTAGAATTTCATAATCGGCATGGGAATCCCCAGCTTTTCCGCGTGCTGCCGAAGATGGGCCTCCTGGGGACCGGCTCCAGCGAACACCAGCTGAATGCGATCCCGGTTCTGGCTCTGGGCTACGGCGTCCAGCAGCACCCGATGGGATTTTTCCCGGCTGTAGCGTCCGGTAAACAGCACCACATACTTTCCCTCCAGCTCCGGGGGACGGGTAACGACCATGGGATGGAAATCGGCGCTGACCCCGTTGGAGATTACGCGGCCTTCCGTGGGGCCAACAATGGACTCAAAGGTGTCCCGGATAAACTGGGTGGGGTAGTGGATGCAGTCGCAGAACTGATAGAGCCGCTCATATAAAATATGGTATACCGTGGTGTTGGCCCGGGGACTGTTTTGCAGAAAAATATGGTTGGTGATATTCTCAGCCTGGCAGTGAAACCCGGCAGTCAGCGCAATGCCATGGTCATGGGCATAGTGCGCTGCGGCCTTCCCCAGCGCAAAGGGAATCATCACGTGAATCACGTCCACATCGTGAATGGCTGATTCCAGAACCTCGGTGTCCAGCTTGGCCGGGGCCACACCGTTTTTCTCCACATAGTCATTAAATAGATGAAAATCGTATTTGGGGACGATATAGTACCCTGGTTCTCCGGCTCGCTCGGCGTCCGGGCAAACTACCCGCACCTCGTGTCCCTTGTTCCGGAGGGTACGGATCAGGTTCAGCGCGGCAATGGTGGTGCCGTTGTTGGCCTGACCCAATACGTCGCAGATCACAGCTACTTTCACAATACTTCTCTCCTGTATCTTTTTACTCATTCAAATGTCAGATATGCGTTGGAAAGGGTAACATATTTTCGGGAAAATTACAAGTCACCCCGGCTGCAAAATGACAAAAATTCTGCAAAACTCCTCTTGGAAAAAGGGCAGAATGCTAAAAATGACAGAAACAGTGAAAATGCCATTGACAAATGGAAACGGCTTTTGTATCATGGAGAAAATAAATCAAAAGGCAATGAAGAGGAACAGTACCTGAATCCCTATGGCGCAGAGAGGACACGTTTGGTGCGAGTGTCTGCTAAGAATTCAGCGAATCTCACCTCGGAGCTTCGTACTGAAAGCCCGAATGGGTCAGTAGGCGGCGACGGAATCCTCCGTTAAAGGGAAGCCCATATGCATATATAATAAGGTATGTGGGACTGAGCGCCCGATTTGGTCGGGAATTTAGGTGGTAACGCGGAGTATCAGCTTCGTCCTATCGGAAACGGTGGGATGAGGCTGTTTTCTTTTCGGCAACACCACGCAAATGCGCCTTCGGCATTCAGCCGATCTTTTCCGCCAGAAACGCGCCGCTTTCCCTTGAAATACACAAAGTATTCCTGCGGGAAATTGGCTTTTTCTGACGCAAAATCTCTGGCTGAATACACTTGCCGAATTGCGCGGTATTGCCTGAGATAGGATAGAATCAAATGCTTACAAGTAAAGGGGCGAGTATATCGTGACAACAGGTGCAGAGGCTCTGATTGAGAGCCTGAAGCGGGAAAACGTAACAGAAATCTTCGGCTATGCCGGGGCGACCATCTGCCCTGCGGCGGACGCCCTGAAGCATTCCGACATTCATTATACCCTGGTCCGGACCGAGCAGAACGCCGGGCATATGGCCTCCGGTTATTCCCGGATCAGCGGCAAGGTAGGCGTTTGCATGGTAACCTCCGGCCCTGGGGCAACGAACCTCATTACCGGCATTGCCACCGCCTATATGGACTCCATTCCCATGGTGGCCATTACCGGCCAGGTGGAGAGCTATCTGCTGGGACGTGATATCTTCCAGGAGGTAGATATCACCGGCGCCGTGGCGCCCTTCATTAAACACAGCTATCTGGTGAAGGACGTTAAGAGCATTCCAAGAGTGGTCAAGGAGGCGTTTCATATTGCTTCCACCGGCCGCCCGGGTCCTGTGCTCATTGATATTCCCATTGATGTGCAAAAGGCCAAGTTTGAGCCGGTCTATCCCGAAACGGTGGACATTCGGGGGTATAAGCCCTCGGTAAAGGGCAACATCAAGCAAATCCATCGGGCGGCTGAGGCCATCCGGCAGGCAAAAAAGCCGGTGCTGTGCCTGGGCGGCGGCGTCATCAGCGCAGGGGCGCAGAAGGAAGCGCTGGAATTTGCGGAAAAATCGCAGATTCCCATTGTCAATACCATGATGGGCCTGGGCATTGTGCCCACGGATCACCCCTTGTATGTTGGCATGATCGGCTCCTTTGGCACCCCCACCGCAAACCGCACCCTGGCCCATTCCGATCTGCTGATTCTGGTGGGCGCAAGAGTGGCAAAC
>CAVEIY010000150.1:0-4869 GCA_963615825.1 Flexilinea sp. | reverse complement strand
AAATCATACCAAGCCCTACTTTCTATGAAAAATCACCTGCACCGTGGACAACACTGCTGGAACGCCCAGCAGCAGGAGCCATGCAATTCCCGCGCACTGGATCAGCAGCCATCCCGGCCAGCGGAATAAAAGAAATGCAGTTTGGATCAGCAGCGTTCCCACCCCCAGCGTCAGCTTGATGCCGGAGAGCGGAAACGGAAGAATGCGTCCGGCGCTGACCAGCCGGATGAGAAATACCACCAGGCAGCTTGCAAAGGTAGCCACTGCGGCCCCCTGTATGCCAATTCGCGGAATTAGCCACAGGTTCAGCACGATATTTGCCGCCGCTCCAGCCAGTGAGGTCCAGAAGGAGGCCGTGCTTTTCTTTGTCACCACGTAAACGCTGCCCATGAAGTTGGAAAACGCAGCCGCTGCCATGGACAATGTCAGCATGGGGACATATCGCCAGGCATCATAATAGGATGGATCCGCCAAAATCCGAATCAGCAGTGGGGACGCCGCGATGATCCCGCCAGCCCCCAGCAATACCACTGATGTAAATGCATCCCAGATTCTCCCGTAAAACCGGAGATGGGCGTTCCGACTGCCGCCGCTTTCCACAATGGCGGACAATTGCCATGCATCCAGAAACACCGAGGCCAGAATTGTGAGAATCGTCGGAATTTTATATGCCACTGCATAGATTCCATTGGCATCGCTGCCCAAAAAATACTGCACCATATACCGGTCCGATACGCCCATGATCCACCAGAATACCGCCGCCGGAATCAGCGGGATACAGTATTGGAGCATCTGCCGCTGTAGATCGGATGCCGCTTTCCGCCCCACAAATCGCCACAGCCGTTCCTTCCAGACCAGAAATCCCGTGGCCACCAGGTTTGCCACTGTAGTAGAAAGCACATAGCCCCGAACACCCCAGTGAAATATTGCCAAAAACAGCACATTCCATGCAAGGAACAATGCCGTATTGAGCAGCCCCTGCGCCGCAAACAGCGCTGTATTCCCTCTGGCTCGCACAAAATGTGCGCACAACCCATGGTAGCAGGAGGCCATTACAAAGGACGCCAGCAGCACTCCATAGGCCTGTACTGCCGGAATCCGCCGCAGGAGAAAAATCACCAGCAGCATTCCCGCAGAACCCAGCGTAATGATCCGAAGTCCCATCGTAAATACGCTGGTCCGGCCATTTTGACGATCCGCCGCAAACCGAAACACGCCGTCGGTGATGTCCAGCGACACCAGCGGAATCAGCAAATTCGCCGTTTGCGTAATGAGATCAGCAGTTCCGTATTCTGCTGGCGTCAGATAGCCGGTGTAAAACCGCACCATCAAAAACACCAGCAGCTTGGAGCCAAAGGTGCCGATGCTCATCAGGAAGGTGTTGGTGGCAAGCCTTTGGTATTTGTTCATTGGACCGTCGCGGATTTTTCGCGCCGCGGATTATCCCGCACAATGAGAAACGCGAAAACAGCCAGCAGATTGGTAAACAGTCCGAGAATGGGCCAAAGGGATTTGTTCATGCCCTCGTTCACTGCACTGCGATAGAGCCACGCCATCACCAGCAGCCAATAATACGCGCCCAATACCAGCCAGAGCACCGCGGTTCCACCGAGAACCGCATAGTTCATGGCAGACAGCGGCGTAATCTGGCTTTTCCACAATTCCTCATGGGAAAGGCCATGGAATTCGTCGGCATGTTCGTCCTGCTGCATGTCCTGCTCCTGTACCGTTTCCTTCAGGTTGTTGAGATCCTGAATCTGCTGAGACAAGCTCAGCGGCACCGCAATGGCAGAGAACAGCGCCAGCAGCACCGCCAAAATCGCCACAGTCCGAACCGCCTTTTTGTAGTTTCGCTTCATGATTGCCTCATGCATGATGTATCCCTCCGATCAAACAAAAATGGGTTCCCTTTCATGAACAATGTCATTGTAAGGGAACCCATATAACTTTGGATAAACCAAATTGAAACAAAAGTTAAACTGGCGTCATTTTTTGCTCAGCCGATAGCCCACACCCCAGACGGTTTGGAGTAATTGCGGATGGGAGGGATCCGCTTCGATTTTTTCCCGCAAGCGATTAATGTGTACCGCTACCGTTGCATTGTCGCCCATGGACTCCAGCCCCCAGATCATTTCATACAAATCCTCTCGGCTGAACACCTGCCCCGGATGCCGCATCAGGAACACCAGCAGCTCATATTCCTTGTTTTTCAGCTTTAGCTCCAGACCGTTTTTAAACACAATATGCTGGGTCGGATCGGCCGTCAGTTCGCCTACCGTCAAAAGCTTCGGCTTTTCTTGAGGGGCCGGCTTTAATCGCTGGTACTGCGCCAAATGCGCTTTGACCCGTGCCACCAAAACGCTGGGAGAAAAGGGCTTTTCGATATAATCATCTGCGCCAAAGCCCAGGCCGCGAATCTTATCCACATCTTTTCCCAGGGCTGTGACCATTAAAATGGGAATGTCCTTCTCCTTGCGCACCGTGCGGCAGATGGTAAAGCCGTCGGTGCCTGGCAGCATCAGGTCCAGAAGCAGCAGGTCATAGTGCTGCTCCAGCGCCATATGCATTCCCTCGGTCCCGTCGGCGCAGACCTCCACCTCATAGTCGCTCAGCTCCAGGTAATCCCGCTCAATGGCGGCGATATCCGCGTCGTCCTCAATAATCAGGATTTTAGCCATGTTGTGTTCCCTCCGCCAGGGGCAGTGTCAGCGTGATGCACAGCCCGCCGCCCTCTACATTTTTTGCGGTAACACTGCCGTGCATTTCTGCTGCGGCTCTTTGTACAACTGCCAGTCCCAGTCCGCTGCCGCTGGCCGGTGCCGTGCGTGCTGCATCGCCTCGATAAAAGGCGTCGAAAAGCTTTGGCAGCTGCTCCTCCGGTACGCCGATTCCATGATCCGCAAAGGAAATCACCGCATGTTCTCCCTCCACACTGGCCGAAATACGGACCTCCACAAGCTCCTGGCCGCTGTACTTCCGGCTGTTGCTGAGCAGATTGGTCGTTATGCGGCTGAGCAGCTCCCGATCCGCCATAACTTGAAGCTCCGGTGGAATATCCAGCGTGAGCTTGATCTCTGCAGCATCCCACGCATCCGTGATCTCCCGCATCACCTGCTCCAGTTCCAGCGGTTCCAGATGAACCAATTCGGCTCTGGCATCCAGCTTTGTGAGCTCAAACAGCCGATTCACCATGGCCTCAATCTCTACCTCTTTGGTATGGATGGTTTTCAAATACCGCTGCTTTGCCCCGTCGTCCCTGGCAACCCCGTCCAGAAGAGCTTCGGTATAGGCGCGGATGGAGGTCAGCGGACTTTTGAGATCATGGGACATCCCCGCAATCAGCTCCTGCTTTTTCTGCCGCTCCAGCTGCTGCTGCTCCAGCGATGCTTTCAGCCGCAGCGCCATTTCGTCCACTGCATCACATGCTGCCTTAAATTCGTCCGTTTCTTCATAGGCAATAGGGGTGTCCAAATCACCGTCCCGAATGCGCGCAACCCCCGCGGTCAATGTATCCAGCGGTTCGGAGATATGCCGGAACAGGCTCCTGGTGAGATAGAGATTGGTCCAGGCAATGGTCAGCAGCAGCGCCGTCACCACCGCTCCGGCATAGACACAGAGAATGATCGCAGAACCGGAAAGTAAATGCTCTATCTCTTCACTGGTCTGATGCAGCTCCCGCAGTGAAATGCCCAGCTGCGGAAGCCAGACATTTTCCAGCAGCAGAAATGCAATTCCCATTCCGATCAGCAGCAAAACCGCCGCCACCAGCACCGGAATGACAAACATGGCAATATTGGAACGCGCCAAACGCCTTTTTATGGTCATAGCTATGGCCCTCCCATTTGGATTCAAGACCATTATACCATAAGAACGCCGTTTGTTTTAAACAGAAGTTAAACTGGTATGCGATGGATGATCCGCTACTCCATGCTTAGAGCCGCTTCCGCCTGATTCGTTTCCGTGGAATCTGTAAGGATTGCAACCACATGCGTGAGTGCCGCCGAAAAAAACGTCTCAGAAACGCCCTCTGCCGCCACAATATAATTTACACCCTCCGCCTGGAAGGCCGCATAGTAACAATCATCGGTTTCCACATCCGGATCATCATACCGCCCCCAGTATCGGATCGAATGTCCGCACCAAACCGGTGTTTCCCCAATCTGATTGTTGCTTTGCCCAATGTCCAGCGAGTAGGCCGCCATGGACACCGGATGATCCGGATTCAGTGCAATCGTAATGTGGTCGTTTTCATCCTCCCCGATGTACTTTAGCTCTGCTCCACAAAACAGCGTATCGTCTGCATGAAAGTAGACACAGGCATTCGGCGTAAAGCTCCATGGCTTCAGCTTGGAAAACAAGGTGTCCAGACGTTCCAGCTTTTCCGTTCCTATATAGTCCGCGCATAGCTGCTCCGTCCATGCCTCCGAATGCCCGCCATCCGGGGCAGAAACCAGGCCTGTGGGAATTTGCGTCGTTTCTTCAAACAAAAGCGGCTTGCCTTCCTCTTTCCCGCAGCCGCACAATAGGCAGGCCACCACAATGGCGAAAATCAGCGTGATGCGATATCGAATTCTCTTCATGTTGGTTTCTCCTTTCAGCCTGTTTTGTATGCTTCGATTGACTGTTTTGATAATGCGTCCCGGTACACTGGGTTTCGGAGTATTTCCACATTACAGCGCCTCCTTGCAGTGTAACGCAAATTGACCAAATTGAAACGAGGAAACTGAAAAAGAACGATGTGAAACCTTCTAATACTTTGGCCCGCATCCGGAGCGTTTCCACTCCAGATGCGGGCCAGATTTCACTATTATCCGATATACTGGTACAGGATCGTCGCAACCTCAGCACGGCTTGCGTAGTCGTTTGGCC
>CAVEIY010000149.1:0-4877 GCA_963615825.1 Flexilinea sp. | reverse complement strand
CGGTTATGCTGTTCTATCAGATCGGCGAGCTGTTCCAGAGCTATGCCGTGGGCAAAAGCCGCCGGAACATCAGCCAGCTCATGGACATCCGCCCCGACTATGCCAATATTGAAGTGGACGGCCAGCTTGAGCAGGTGGATCCTGACGAGGTGGAGGTCGGTACCGTCATTGTGGTGCAGCCCGGTGAAAAGGTGCCCATTGACGGCGTGGTGACCGATGGCAGCTCCACGCTGAACACCAGCGCCCTCACCGGTGAAAGCGTGCCCAGAGAGGTGATGGCAGGCGACGAGGTTATCAGTGGCTGCATCAATCTCACCGGTCTTTTGAAAATCCAGACCACCAAGGAGTTTGGAGAGTCCACCGTGTCGAAGATTCTCGATCTGGTGGAGAATGCCTCCTCGAAGAAGTCCCGTTCCGAGAACTTCATCTCCCGGTTTGCAAAGGTCTATACCCCCGCAGTCTGCTACGGTGCCTTGGCGCTGGCGATTCTGCCGCCCATTGTCCGGCTGCTGATGGGAATCTCCCCGGAGTGGGGTGACTGGATTTACCGTGCTCTGACGTTCCTGGTTATCTCCTGCCCTTGTGCGCTGGTGATTTCCATTCCTCTGAGCTTCTTTGCAGGCATCGGCGGAGCCAGCCGAGAGGGCGTTTTGGTCAAAGGCTCCAACTATCTCGAGGCCCTTGCCTCCACCAAATATGTGGTGTTTGATAAAACCGGTACCATGACCCAGGGCGTATTTGAGGTTGCGGGCATTCACCACTGTAAAATAGAGGACAAAAAGCTGCTGGAATATGCTGCGCTGGCTGAAATTGCTTCCTCCCACCCCATCAGCCGCAGCCTTCAGAAGGCCTATGGCGGTGAGCTGGACCGCAGCCGGGTGACGGATATTGAAGAGATCGGCGGTAACGGCGTCACCGCAGTGGTAGACGGCATCCCCGTGGCGGTGGGCAACGGAAAACTCATGGATCGTCTGGGCATCGCCTATACCCCTTGCAACAGTGTTGGAACTGTGGTCCACGTAGCTCTGGCCGGCGACTACAGCGGTCATATTCTCATCACGGACCGAATCAAGCCCCACGCGAAAGAGGCCGTAGAAGCTCTGCACCGGGCCGGTATCACCAAAACGGTGATGCTGACCGGCGATGCCAAGGCCGCAGCTGAGCAGGTTGCTAAGGAGTTGGGCATTTCCGAGGTATACAGCGAACTGTTGCCTGGGGATAAGGTTGAAAAGGTCGAAGCACTTCTGTCTCAGAAGGGTTCCAAGGAAAACCTTGCTTTTGTGGGCGACGGCATCAATGACGCACCGGTACTTTCCCGTGCAGATGTGGGCATTGCCATGGGTGCGCTGGGGTCCGATGCGGCCATTGAGGCGGCAGATATTGTCCTGATGGACGACGATCCGCTGAAAATTTCCAAGGCTATCCGAATTGCGCGGAAGTGCATCCGGATTGTTTATGAAAATATCTACTTCGCCATTGGAATCAAGGTTCTGTGCCTGATTCTGGGCGCATTGGGCATCGCCAATATGTGGGCTGCGATTTTTGCAGACGTTGGCGTCATGGTGCTGGCTGTGCTCAACGCCATCCGTGCGCTGATGGTGAAAAATCTCTAATCCCGTCTAGAAACCGGCAGAGTTTACGCTCTGCCGGTTTTTGTTGTATTTGATCCTGTAATCTGGTAGAATATTGTTTGAATGAACAGGAAACGAGGGAAAATGATGCGTGTGCTAGTGACCTATTTTGAACCATTTGGAACGGATACCGTCAATGCCTCCGCCCAGGCGGCCATGCTGCTGCCCGATAAAATTGCGGGAGCCGAGGTGGTTAAAATCCAGCTGCCTGTTGTGTTCTCCGATGCAGAGACGGCTCTGTGTGCCGCGCTGGAGGAGTTTTCTCCGGATGTGGTTCTGTGTACCGGTCAGGCAGAAGGGATCACAGCGCTGCACCTGGAGCGTGTGGCCATTAACCTCAGAGATGCGGTCCGTGCGGATAATAGCGGGACCATCCCGGACGAAGTGCCAATTGCCCTGGACGGTCCGGCCGCCTATTTTTCCTCCCTACCGGTCAAGCATCTGGCAAAACATCTGAGAGATCAGGGAATTCCCGCCGCTGTGTCGAACTCAGCAGGAACCTACGTGTGTAATGATGTGATGTATACCTTGCTGCACCAGCTATCACAGCACTCTGACAGCGTTTTAGGCGGATTTATTCATGTCCCCCTGTCCACGGAGCAGGCCGCAACTCGCAGCGGTACCGTGCCCTCTATGGACACAGGAACCGCCGCCCGTGGCCTTCAAGCCATCATTCAGGAAACACGGAAGCTGCATGGCTGAGCATAAAGCGCAAAGCCTGTGCGTCCCTCTCCCCGCTTCTGCCCGTATCATAAATAATTTCCTTGACTTTTCGTCCTGCCGTGATATAATAAACGGGAAATCGGGGTGTGGCGAAGCTTGGTATCGCGCATGGTTCGGGTCCATGAGGCCGCGGGTTCGAATCCCGCCACTCCGACCACGCTGGAACAAAGTACACTTTGTTCCAGCGTTTTTTATTCAATCAAACCTTATTAGCGTAGGAGCAGCTTCGGCTGCTCCTATTTTTATAAGCCAAGCCCGTCACTATACAAGTTGCATAAAATTAGAATTCAAAGTTTGACTTTCTCCCATTAAACAGGTACAATAGCAAAGCGGCAGATTTCAAGCATTCTGCCGCAATTCGGCAATGTGCCGTTTGGGGCGGCAAGAAGGAGCAACTATGAATCAAAAACACAAGGGCTTTGCCAGTCGATGGGGCTTTATTCTGGCTTCGGTAGGCTCAGCGGTTGGCATGGCAAACGTATGGGGCTTTCCCCACAAAATGGGCAGCAATGGCGGCGGCGCATTTTTGCTGGTCTATCTATTCTTTATCCTGGTATTTAGCTACGTGGGATTGCCTGCGGAGTTCTCCATTGGCCGTGCAGCCGGGACCGGGACCCTGGGCGCTTACGAAATGGCTTGGGGTACCCGGGGCAAGAAAATGGGAACACTGGGGCGGATTCTGGGCTGGCTGCCGCTGATCGGTTCCCTGTGCATCGCCATTGGCTATGCTGTGATTGTGTCCTACGTATTAAAAGCCCTGGTAGACTCTCTCATCGGAACGCTGATGACCGCAGATACAGCGGAATGGTTTGCATCCTTCTCCGGCCACGGTTTCTCCGTTGTCCCCTTTCATATTATCGTAGTTGTGGGCACATTGCTGACCCTGCTGCTGGGTGCAAAGAGCATTGAGCTGAGCAACAAGATCATGATGCCGCTGTTTTTCCTAATTTTCGTGGTATTGGCTATCCGCGTCGCGCTGCTGCCTGGCGTAGCAGAGGGGTATGCATTCATGTTTATCCCGCGTTGGGAGGCACTAAAGGATCCTCTGGTATGGATTTGGGCCATGGGACAGGCGTTTTTCTCCCTGTCCGTCACCGGCAGCGGCATGATTACCTATGGCTCCTATCTCTCTACAGATGAGGATGTTGTTGGTGTTGCACAGCACACGGCCCTGTTCGACACCATCGCAGCCCTGATTGCAGCACTGGTGATCATCCCCGCCTGCTTTGCCTATGGGCTGGACGTGGGCGCCGGCCCTGGACTTCTGTTTGTTACCCTGCCGGAGATTTTGCAGGACATCCCATTTGGCCGTCTGTTTGCAATCATTCTCTATGCCGCGATGATTTTCGCCGGCGTCAGCAGCCTTCAAAACATGTTTGAGGCCGTGGCGGAATCCCTGCTCCACCGTTTTCCGAAACTGCGCCGTGGTATGGCGCTGGGCATTCTGTGTGCGCTCTGCCTGGGTGTTGGCATCTTTATGGAGTGCATTGACCAGTGGGGTCCCTGGATGGACCTGGTATCCATCTACATCATCCCCATCGGTGCAACACTGGGCGCCATCAGCTGGTTCTACGTCATGAAAAAAAGCGAAATCATGAAGGCTGTCAACCTGGGCAGCAAGAAAACCCGCGGCAATCTGTGGTATACCGTAGGAAGATATGTTTATGTCCCGTTTGCAGTGATCCTTTGCGTGATTGCGCTTTGGAAGCAGATTGCGTTCTAACAACATGATAGCGAAAGCCGACGTATTTTAACGTCGGCTTTTTCGCGCAGAAAAATTCCCGCCAAGAGAACTTGACGGGAATTCGTTTGCCTAAATTCAGAAGAGCACGTTATGTGGTGCGAGCAATTACTCCTCGTCCTCTTCCTCTTCCAGCAGAGCACGGATGGACAGGGAGATGCGCTTCTTCTCGGTGTCGATGTCGATGATCTTAACATCCACAGTCTGACCCTCGGTGAGCACGTCCTCGGGCTTGCCGATGCGGCGGTCAGCAATCTGGGAAATGTGGATCAGGCCGTCAATGCCGGGAATGATCTCAGCGAATGCGCCGAAGGTCATCAGCTTCACGATCTTAACCTCGCAGACATCGCCAACATGATAGTTGGTGGTGAAGATGGTCCAGGGGTTGGTCTCGTCGGTCTTGTAGCCCAGGGAAATCTTGCGCTTCTCGGGGTCGAAGGAAATGACATAAACCTCGATCTCGTCGCCCACTGCAACCACATCTGCGGGGCTCTTGATCCGACTCCAGCTCAGTTCAGAAACATGAACCATGCCGTCAACGCCGCCGATATCAACAAATGCGCCGTAAGAGGTCAGGCTCTTGACAACGCCGGTATACTTCTTGCCAACCTCGATCTCAGCCCAGATCTTCTCAGCAGCAGCCTTACGAGCCTCAGCGGTAACGGCACGGATAGAGCCGACCACTCTCTTGCGCTGACGGTTGACCTCGGTGATCTTCAGCTTCACAGTGGTCTTTACCAGTGCGCCCATATCGCCGTTCTTGGGAACGCCGGTCTGGGAAG
>CAVEIY010000148.1:0-4877 GCA_963615825.1 Flexilinea sp. | reverse complement strand
GCAACGGCGACGAGGGCGATCCCGGCGCATTCATGGATCGAAGCATCATGGAGGGCGACCCCCATCGGATGATTGAGGGTATGATGATCGCCGCGCTGGCCGTTGGCGCGCAGGAGGGCTATATCTACGTCCGCGCAGAATATCCCCTGGCCATCCACCGGCTGAAAACCGCCATTGCCCAGGCGGAGGAATTGGGTCTGCTGGGCGAGCACATTCTCGGCACAGATTTCTCCTTCCGGCTGCATATCAACCGGGGCGCCGGTGCATTCGTCTGCGGCGAGGGTTCCGCCCTGACCGCCTCCATTGAAGGAAAGCGCGGCATGCCCCGGGTCAAGCCCCCCAGAACCGTGGAAAAGGGTCTGTGGGAAAAGCCCACGGTACTGAACAATGTAGAAACCTATGCTAACGTCCCCATGATTATCTCCCGGGGCGCCCAGTGGTACCGGAGCATCGGCACCCCCAGCAGCCCAGGCACCAAAGCCTTTGCCCTAACCGGCAACGTGGTAAATACCGGACTGATCGAAGTCCCCATGGGTATCACCCTTCGTGAAGTCATTTTCGACATTGGCGGCGGCATTCGGAACGGAAAGAAGTTCAAGGCCGTACAGATCGGCGGTCCCTCCGGAGGTTGTCTGGTGGAAAGTCAGCTGGACAGCCCCATGGACTTTGATTCTCTCACCAAAATTGGCGCAATGATTGGCTCCGGCGGTCTGGTGGTCATGGACGAGGACACCTGCATGGTGGAGGTCGCACGGTTCTTCATGAGCTTCACCCAGCGAGAGAGCTGCGGCAAGTGCGTCCCCTGTCGGGAGGGTACCCGTCGGATGCTGGAGGTTTTGGAGCGGATTGTAGCCGGAAACGGCAGTCTTTCCGATCTGGACGAGCTGGAGGAGCTGGCGGATATGATTAGCAACACGGCCCTTTGCGGTCTTGGAAAAAGTGCCGCAAAGCCTGTGGTCAGTACCCTGCGCGCCTTCCGTTCGGAGTATGAGGCCCATATTGTGGACAAGACTTGCCCTGCCCATGTCTGTGCCTCTCTGCGTACCTTCCACATTGACGAAACCAAGTGTAAGGGCTGCTCCAAGTGTGCCCGAGGATGTCCTGCCTCCGCTATCACCGGACAAATCAAGCATCCGTTTACCATTGATACCGGCAAGTGCATCAAGTGCGGTGCCTGCCTGAGCGCCTGTCCTTTCGGGGCAGTCTATGCCGAGTAAGGAGGGAATTACAATGGGATATATGATGATTGATGACCGTCGGGTGGAATTCACCGACGAGACGAATGTACTTTCTGTGATTCGCAAGGCCGGGATCGACATTCCCACCCTGTGCTACCATTCGGAGCTGTCTGTCTATGGCGCATGCCGTCTATGTACCGTGGAAACGGACACCGGAAAAACCTTTACCTCCTGCTCAGAGCGGCCCAAGGACGGTATGGTGATCTACACCAACACCCCCAGGCTGATGAAATACCGGAAGCTGATTCTGGAGCTGCTGCTGGCCGCCCATGATCGGGACTGTACCACCTGTATCAAGAGTCGGGAATGCCATCTTCAGGATTTGGCGCACCGGTTGGGCGTTACCACAATCCGATTTGAAAACACAAAAAAGAAGCAGCCGGTGGACCTCAGCTCCCCCTCCATTGTCCGGGACCCCAACAAGTGCATTCTCTGCGGCGACTGCGTGAGAATGTGCGCCGATGTCCAGGGCGTCAATGCCATCGACTTTGCCTATCGCGGCACCGAAACGCTGGTTACGCCGGCCTTCAACAAGACCATTGCCGAAACGGACTGCGTTGGCTGCGGTCAATGCCGTGTGGTCTGCCCCACCGGCGCCATCAGCATCAACACCAACATCAATCCGGTGTTTGAGGTATTGGCAGATCGGAACGCAAAGGTAGTCGCCCAGATTGCCCCTGCGGTTCGTGTGGCGGTAGGAGAAGCCTTTGGCCTGCCCAAGGGTGAAAACGTCATGGGCAAGCTGGTCAGCGTGCTCCATCGGCTGGGCTTTGCGGAGGTCTACGATACCGCTTACGGCGCTGATCTGACAGTGATGGAGGAATCCAGAGAATTCTTGGAGCGGCTGTCCACCGGCAAGAACCTTCCGCTGTTTACCTCCTGCTGCCCCGCCTGGGTAAAATACTGTGAGAGCCGCCATCCGGAGCTGAAGGACAACCTCTCCACCTGCCGTTCTCCCCAGCAGATGTTTGGCGCAGTGATCCGGGAATACTATAAGGATCCCGAACGCAGTGAGGGCAAGCGTCTGGTTTCCGTGGCCATTATGCCCTGTACCGCAAAAAAGGGCGAAATCCTCCGTCCGGAATCCACCACCTACGGCAAGCAGGATGTGGATTACGTGCTCACCACCACAGAGCTGATTACACTGATTCGGAAGGTCGGCCTGGACTTTGCCAACATCGAAATTGAAGCCGCAGACGTTCCCTTTGGCATCGGTTCCGGCAGCGGCGTGCTGTTTGGCGTCACCGGCGGTGTCACCGAGGCCATTCTCCGCAGACTCCAAAAGGGGCATGCCCGGGCCGATATGATGGCCATTCGGGACTGCGGTGTTCGCGGCGAGGAAGGCATTAAGGAGCTGAGCTTTACCTATCAAAAGCGGGAACTGAAGGCCGCCGTGGTCAGCGGTCTTGGCAATGCCGAAAAGCTGATTCAGCGGATTCAGGCCGGTGAAGTCCACTATGACTTTGTAGAGGTCATGGCCTGCCGCCGCGGCTGCATCATGGGCGGCGGACAGCCGGTCACCCAGGACGGTTCCATCCGCAGCGCACGAATTCAGGGCATTTACAACACCGATATCAACACCCAGATTAAGAAATCCAGTGAAAATCCCCTGGTGATGACCGCCTATGAGCACGTCATCCGCGGAAAAGAGCACCTTCTGCTGCACCGTAATTTTGACGCTGCCAGGAAGGCCGCAGAGCAGAATCCGTAACTAAGCTGCATACAAAAATCGGGCCGGAAATTCAGCGAACTGAATTTCCGGCCCCTTATTTTTTCCTATATCGGAATGACCGCCACAGCGCAGGGAATCCTTCCGCTGCACAGCGTATAGCTGACATTCTGATAGCCTGCCGCAGCAAAGAACTGCCGGTAGGAATCCAGCGTAAACTCCCGCTTAAAATCTGCTCCGGCTTTTCCAATGGCCCCTGACACACTGTTGGTCGTGCCCTTCTCCGTTTGGTTCATATAGGTGGGAATAATCAATCTTCCCCCTCTGCGGCAAACCCGGTCCATCTCCTGCAGCGCCCGATCCGGCTCATCCAGCAGATGGATGACATTTGCCGCCACCACCACGTCAAAGCACTCCGCGGGGAACCGAAGCGCCAGAATATTCCCCTGCTCAAACTGTACGTTATGGCAGGCCCCATATTTCTTCTCCGCCCGTTTCAGCATATTTTCGGAGAAATCCGTTGCAATCAGATGTTTGCATTTCTTCGCAATCACGCCGCTGAGCAAACCGGTTCCGCAGGCGCACTCCAGCACCTCGTCTGTGGGCGCAATCAGCTTCTCTACCGTGTCGCATAGAGCCTGATTGGCCTGACGATTGATAAAATTTGCAAAAATATCGTAGACCCAGGCAACGTTATCCCAGAACATCTCGGCTCCTCCTTCCCGTTTTAGTGGAGAAACAGCGTCATCAGTCCGGACAGCACCGCAGCAATCACTGCCATTCCCACCGTCCCGGACAGCCATTTCTTTCGCTTATCCTGGACGGTAATATAGGGCTTTAGATCCTCCGTGCCGGGAATGGTCCAGGCCATGGTATGCCCAACCCACCACTCGTCTACCAGCAGACGGTCCATGACATTCATAATCGACAGGATCACAAAAAGCTGCCAGAAACCGGTCACAAATCCCCTTGCCCCGTTGATGGCATAGACGCACACCAGGACATACGCAATATACCCAGGGATGCAGCACAGCTTAAAGATCATGCTGCTGTGCTTAATTGTTTCCCGGGTTGTCAGTCCCAATTCCACACAGCGTTTCTGCACCTCGGCGCTATAAAGATGTACCATTCCCACTGCGCCCTTGCGGATGCCAAACGCGCAAATCAGGATCAGCAGAACGCCAAGTCCAAGTCCCTCTATGGTTACTTTCCCGATCATTTATAATGCCTCCCATTCCATTGCGCTGCCATAAGGTTAGCAATCTCTAACCAGTATGCATAGAAAAAACTGCCTAACGCAGCCGAAATGTAATTTGTTTCATTATATCCATTGCCCAGGCTTGTGTCAAGCCGAGGCAATCGCATTTTCTATGTGTATGCAGAAAGATCACGCTGACCATCAAGGCCAGCGTGATCTGAAACATCTCTTCTTTACTTCTTTTTCTTGCCGCCCAGGAAATCAGGCAGAGGACGGCCCTCTTTCCGCCACTGATGATACTCAGCCGTTGCGGCAAACTCTACGTCACCGGC
Source organism: Flexilinea sp. (assembly GCA_963615825.1). Taxonomy (GTDB): domain Bacteria; phylum Bacillota; class Clostridia; order Oscillospirales; family Oscillospiraceae; genus HGM13006. The sequence continues at coordinate 440 of CAVEIY010000148.1, read as the reverse complement.
AGAGTTCAGTGCCGTCTCCACGGAGTCCTGAATCACGCCAATGATAAAGCCAACGCCGACAACCTGCATGGCCACATCGTTGGAAATACCAAACAGAGAACAAGCCATGGGGATCAGCAGCAGCGAGCCGCCGGCCACACCGGAAGCACCGCAGGCACCCAGCGCAGACATAATGGACAGCAGAATGGCAGCCGGCACGGAAACCTGCATGCCCAGGGTGTTCGCAGCCGCCAGGGACATGATAGTGATGGTAATTGCAGCGCCATCCATGTTGATGGTAGCGCCCAGAGGAATCGAAACGGAATAGATGTCCTTATCCAGACCGAGCTTTTCGCACAGCGCCATATTGACCGGAATGTTCGCCGCAGAGCTGCGGGTAAAGAATGCAGTCAGGCCGCTCTCCCGCAGGCAGCGGAACACCAGCGGATAGGGATTGCAGC
>CAVEIY010000147.1:4235-4899 GCA_963615825.1 Flexilinea sp. | reverse complement strand
TCGGAGATTTTTTGGAGTATACGATGAATGTAACGATTTATACCGACGGCGCCTGTTCCGGCAATCCGGGACCTGGCGGCTATGGAGCAATTCTCATGTATGGCAGCCATAAAAAAGAGCTGTCCGGAGGGGATGCCAACACCACCAACAACCGTATGGAGCTGATGGGCGTAATTACGGCGCTGAAGGCACTGAACCGTCCCTGTCAGGTGGATTTGTATACAGACAGCCAGTACGTGGTAAATGCCATTGAAAAGGGCTGGGCGAGAAAGTGGCAGGCCAACGGCTGGATGCGCAATAAAAAGGATAAAGCACTGAATCCGGACCTGTGGCAGATGCTGCTGGATCTGCTGGAGGTGCATCAGGTTACCTTCCATTGGGTGAAGGGACATGCTGAGAATCCCTATAATAACCGCTGCGATGAGCTGGCAGTGGCAGAGAGTCATAAATATAAGAATGGATAAAATGAGCAGGCTGTCGAAACATGACAGCCTGCGTTTTTATGTCAAAAGAATACAGTATATTTTAGTAAAAGCGACAATGGCATTTAGATACCTGTAATGTTGACTTCAAAACAAAATGATGGTAGAATAATTTTCCTTTTTCTTCTCACGAAAAAGAGGGTACATTGACGCTTTCAGAACAGGCTCGTGACCGTCTGAAG
>CAVEIY010000147.1:0-4225 GCA_963615825.1 Flexilinea sp. | reverse complement strand
CTACTGTGGTAGAATTAATTTCCTTTTTCGCTGACGAAAAAGAGGGCTCCTGGGCGCCTTCGGAACAGGCTCGTGACCGTCCGAAGGGGGCTTCCGTCCATGTGCCTCCCATGTGCTTTTTAAGGCCAAGACGGCACCCAAACCGTCCGCTGGTCTGACCGCTATGGAGTTTTATCCTAAGGGAGCACAATAATGATTACAATGAAAGGAATCAGTAAAACCTATCGCGTCAGAACACGAAACAGCGGAATTGGAAATGCCATAAAAGGGTTGTTTTCTGGATCTTATACGGAGATTCAGGCGCTCAAGCAAATGACATTTACCATTCCAGACGGACAAATCGTAGGTTACATTGGCCCAAACGGTGCAGGAAAAAGTACGACGATTAAAATCCTCTCCGGAATTCTCAGACCAGACAGCGGCAGCTGTACAGTAAACGGTATGATTCCATGGGAGAATCGAAAGCGGTATGTTTCTCAGCTTGGCGTGGTATTTGGGCAGCGGAGTCAGCTGTGGTGGGATGTTCCAGTGATGGACTCCTTTCAACTGCTGAAAGACATTTATCGTGTACCAGACTTAAATTTTAAGGACAATCTGGATCGGCTTACGGAACTGCTGGATTTGAAAGAGCTGCTCACTGTTCCAGCCAGAACGTTGTCCTTGGGACAAAAAATGCGCTGTGAAATTGCGGCGGCATTATTACATCAGCCTAAGGTTCTGTTTTTGGATGAACCGACCATTGGCCTGGATGCTGTATCAAAGCTAAAGGTAAGAGAGTTCATTTTGGAGGAAAATCAGAGCCGGAACATCACCGTAATTCTTACCACCCATGACATGCAGGACATTGAAGCGCTGTGTCACCGAGTGCTGCTGATTGGAAAAGGACAGCTGCTTCTGGATGGATCAATTGAAGAGATTCGCAGTATGGCCGGGGAGAATCTATCAACAGAAGAGAGTGTTGCGGATCTCTATCGCCGCTTTGGCATATAGGAGGACGAAAAATGAAGCAATATATTTCGTTCTTCCGTATGCGGCTGCAATCGGGGCTTCAATATCGTACTGCCGCCTTGGCGGGAATTGTCACACAGGTGGTATGGGGCTTATTAGAGGTGCTATTATACCGAACCTTTTATCGAACAGCACCGGAGCTGCTGCCCATGGATATGCAGGCTCTGAGCAATTATATCTGGATGCAGCAGGCGCTATTTGGTCTGTGGAACGTCTATGCCTGGGAACAGGAGCTTTTTCAGGCAGTGCAGTCCGGTTCGGTTGCCTATGAACTGGTTCGGCCTACGGATATTTATGTGATGTGGTCGGCAAGGGGAATCGGTCTAAGGCTCAGTCGCTGCGCACTAAGAATTCTGCCGGTATTGCTTGTAGGAATGATTATGCCGAAACCATTTGGATTGCAGATGAATATTTCGGCGGAGGTATTCGCACTGTTCCTGCTCTCTGCCGGAATGACCCTATGGCTCTGCGTTTCCTTCGGGATGCTTTGTTATGCGATGACCTTTTATGTGGTAGACCCCAAGGGCATCATTGCATTGGTTCCGGCAATTTGTGAGCTTTTGTCCGGTGATTTATTGCCCCTGCCGTTTTTTCCGGAAAAGATCAGAAAATTTGCGGAGTTGAGTCCCTTTGGATCCCTGCAAAATGTTCCGCTGCGCATCTTTGGCGGAGATATCGCCGGAGTACATATCGCATTTTCCATGGGACTGCAATTGTTTTGGTGTGTTGTGATTACGGCAATGGGCTATGGCCTGATGCATCGGGGCCTTCGGCGGCTGTGTATTGCGGGAGGTTAGAGTATGAAGCTATATCTAAAGTTCTTTGCAATTCACGTAAAAAGTGAGCTGGCCTATCCGACGGCATTTTTCATGTCTTGCATTGGAAGATTTCTCTTTACCTTTGCAAGCCTCTTGAGTATTCAAATTCTAATGAGCAGATTTCATACAGTGGGCGGTCACTCTTTAGGCGAAATTCTATTGGGGTTCGGTGTGGTTATGACTGCCAGCAATTTGGCGGAATGCTTTGCGCGGGGATTTGATGCCTTTGGCAAGATCATTCGTCAGGCACAATTTGACCGATTGATGGTACGTCCGCGTCCACTGATTTTTCAGGTAGTCTGTCAGGATTTGCGGCTGGCATCGGTGACAAATCTAATCGTAGGCGGTGCAGTCATACTCTATGCGATACGTATATGCGAAATTAGCTGGACCGTGCCAAAAATATTGGTGCTGATTTCTATGGTATTCTGCGGAAGTATGTTGTTTTTTGATGTATTTCTGATTTATGCGGCCCTATGCTTTTATACGTTGGAGGGGCTTGAAGTTATGAATATCTTTACAGATGCAGTACGGGAATACAGCAGGTATCCCTTTGATGTCTACGGAAAGGCAGTGTTGTTTGTTACCACCGTCATCATGCCCGTGGCGTTGGTTCAGTATTGGCCACTGCAATATTTGATGGGAATCGGACCAAAGTGGTATGGTGTTCTGCCGATTCTCTCCCTGTGCTTTTTTATTCCTTGCTATGGAATCTGGAGAATTGGCGTAAGGCATTATTGCTCTGCTGGCTCCTAATATGATAAAACATGAGCTGCCTCATCGAAGTCAGATGAGACAGCTCATGTTCGTTTTTCATTAAGACCCCTGGTTTTGATTACCCGGCTTTTTTCCACCGCGATAATAGCGGCGGCGGCCGCCATTTCCATTGTTTTTCGGCTTTCCACCAGCATCCTTCTGGGGTGCTTTTGCATTCTCCTGGGGCGCGGCGGACTTTTGCGGACGGGGCTTATTGTCTTGATTCCGGGGCTTCCGATCCTGACGGGGCCGGTTATAGTTTTTCCGGGGACGCTGCTCCTGAGGACGGTCATTCCGCTTGCGTTCCGGCTTCTCCTTTGGTTCCTCTGCCACATAGTTTGAGAGAATCGTCTCGTCAAACATGGTGATTGTCTCCGGCTCCGGCTGCTTTTCAACGGGCTTGGGCAGCGGGGGAATATCATCGGGAATAGGGGGATCGTTCTTTTTTCCCTTTCCGTTCCGGAGAATGCAGATATCACAGTTATGATAGCATTTTACCGTGGAGGGATCGTTATCCAGCCGGACCTTGACCGTCTGCTTGAGCAGGCTGACATCGGTAACGGTGCCCTTGCCGTCGCAGGTATTGACGATGGAATCCTGCTTGGGGCTGGTTTTAATCAGAGATTCATAGGCGTCCTGCTCATATTTCAGGCAGCACATCAACCGGCCACAGGTTCCGGAAATTTTGGTGGGATTCAGGGAAAGACTCTGGGTCTTTGCCATCTTAATGGATACCGGCTGAAAATCGTCCAGAAACTGCTTGCAGCAGAAGGGACGACCACAGATCCCCAGACCGCCCATCATTTTGGCCTCGTCACGGACGCCGATCTGCCGAAGCTCAATGCGGGTACGGAACACGCCGGCAAGATCCTTGACCAGGTCGCGGAAGTCTACCCGTCCGTCAGCGGTAAAATAGAACAGAATCTTACTGCCGTCAAAGCTGTATTCCGCAGAAACCAGCTTCATATCCAGCTTGTGATCGAGAATCTTGTTCTGGCAAACCTCAAAGGCATGAGGCTCTTTATCCTTGTATTCCTGCCGGGTGCGCCGGTCATTGTCTGTGGCAATGCGAATCACTGCACGAAGGGGCTGCACAACCTTGGCAGCAGGAACCGTATGGTTGCCCTCAGCACAGAAGCCATATTCTGCACCACGGGCCGTGTCGATGATGACCTCGTCTCCGGAAGCCACATCCAGCTTACCGGGGTCAAAATAATAAATTTTACCGCCCTTTTTGAATTGTACGCCAACAACGGTGACGTCCTCCGGTTCCGGAATGGAATCGAAGGCAGGCACTGGGGGATCATCATCCAGGGGAATATTACTGAAGGTTACCACGGGAGCCTTTACTTCTTCCGTGGTAGAATCCGGATGGTTGTTCATTTGGTAACTCCGTTCTGTTAAAATAAAATGTCTAACTGGACATATAAAGTGATGAAGTTCAGGCAATACCGCATAAATTGGCAACGAGAATTCAGCCAGAAATTTTTCGCCAGAAAAGATCGGCTGTAGCCTGGAGACGAATTTGTGCGGTGTTGCCTTAAAAACGCATGGCTGCAAGCAAATAGCCCACGCAATGACCGGCGCTGCCATTGGCCTGCAGCAGCGAAACGCCATGGGTTAATGCTTCGGCTGCATGGTAG
>CAVEIY010000146.1:0-4924 GCA_963615825.1 Flexilinea sp. | reverse complement strand
ATGCGTTCATCATGGAAACCTCGGTGAACTCAATGTGGACGCCGGTGGCCTCTTCTGCCGCATTGAATACGGAGCAGTCCTGATAGGAATCAATGCCGATCATGCTCAAAAAGCCGGGGAACTCGCACCACATAGTCAGAGTCTTGGTGCCAGGATCGCACAGGGGATAGCTGGCCCATTCGCCGGTGTAAACATAATCCTCACTGTTCTCCTGGGTCGAAGCCTCCTCCTGATCGGATACTGGCTCCTGAGCCGGTGCCTCTGACTGCTCCTCGGTCACAGGAGCTTCTGCTTGGGTCGATGCGGGCTTTTCTGCCTCAGAAACCTTGGCACTTTCACCAGAGCCGCCGCAGCCTGCCAGCAGACCCAGCAGCATTCCCGCCGCCAGGAGCATTGCAAGAATCTTCTTTTTCATTTGGTTTGCCTCCTTCAAATTCTGGTTTCGTCCTCTACATTATAGGAAAAATCCGAAACCTCCGTCAATGCGCAAACCAACGGATTCTCACAGCACTTTTTGTGGATTGTGCCCCACAGATTTTATGGTTACGCCCCCATTTTTGCCATAAATGTGTCAGTTATATTAAATTCGCATTTCGCAATCATAAAATTCGTGCAAATATGCTTGTCGTTTTACCACTGCAAGTCATGCTTCGCCACAGCATGTTGGGATATCTTTCAGCTGTGTTCTGATAAGTAAATCTCAACTCGACTCTGTATCACCTTTGCTGTATCTTCGGCCGTTTTTTCGCCCTGAAAATAGCCTTCCGCTTCTTCTTCAATGATATTGGTAACATCCGCATAGCGAAAGCGAAGGATTGACAAGCCCTCAACCATCCTTCGCAGCCGGTCCGTTTCGTCTTTCGAGAGCGGCCCCAAGAGAGAGTCGCTACTGACCAACGCATTTTTCTCTTCAGGAGGCAGCATGCTTGCCGAAAGTTGATCCTCAAACACAGATTTTCGCATTGGGAATGCTCCGTAGGCAACTACCTGCTCCTGATACTCCTGCGAAAGCATCATTTTGATAAATTCCCAGCACAGCTCCGTTTGTTCTGTCTGCGCGGAAATGCCGAAAGAAGTCATTGTCTCGATACAAGGTCCCGGTGCGCTGTCACAGGGAAATCCCGTAAACTGCAATACATCCCCATATTCCTCCCGCCGTTGGATATATTCATACATTCCCGAAAACCATCCTGCCCGCAGCTGTGCCTCCGCTGCCACGGAATCATCCACATACTCCGGAAATGATCCTACAAACTCCAGCCATTTCACAAATGACGCACTGTCAAAGCTACAGCTGGCGTTGTTTAAGTTGATATAATCAAACATCGCATAACTGGTCATACACCAAAGCATATAGGGCCGGCTTTTCGGCAGCAGGTTTTCCGGTTCGGATTGCCGGGATGCAAAGGCGCTGTAATCCGAGATGGTCCAGCCCTTGCGATCCCCCAAAAGTGTCTGCGGTCCCATAATGGTGCCAATCTGGAATCCCGCCGGCATCTCATACAATTTCCCGTTCAGCTCCATAGCCTCCCAGATGTTTTCATAGTATTTATCGGAACGAAACGATTCATCTGCCTGCATCAGCGGGTACAGGTCCGCCAAAAGTCCAATGTTGATTAGCGACATCACATCCATCGCATTCTCCAGATAGTAGAGGTCCACAGAATCCCCTGTTGCTAATTCCGCATTCATCCGGGACGCTGCAACCGAGAAATCCGACTTATCATCATAATACGCCTTGACCCTAATCGTAACCCCAGGATGCGCAGCTTCAAATTCTTCAATCAATCGGTCCAATTCCATATCTTCAACCCAGCAGGTCAAATGCAATACCGTTTCCGTGTCCGCTGTATGTTCTGAATCTGCGCCACATGCAGCACAGAGGATCATTAGCACAGCAGAAGCCATCAGAATCAGGCTTTTTTTTATCATGCTCAACGCACATTCCCTCCGTCCATAAAAATTGCCGCAGCATATGGATTTGCTTCACCAATGCTGCGGCAATGTGTCGTCACGTGAATTCACAGTTCGGGAAAATTTCTTTCAGCCACGCCTCGGTTTCCCCGTCCGCATCACTTGCTAATCTGGTTAGGGAATACGCCGCGTCCGCAAACACCTTGTAATCCACCTCGCAGCCTTCAATGCTTAAAACGGACAGATTGGGAAGCGACGACAGCAGAGTTAAATCCGCAAATTTTGTCCCGCTGAGCGAAAGCTGAACAAGTCCCGACAGCAATTGCAGCGCAGAAAAATCCTCCACTCCGCCGCATTGGAACAGGCCGAGAAATGTCAGCGAGGTCATCCCGTCTAAACCGGTAATATCCTGTAATTTATCACAATAACTACAGTTCAGGAAATCCAGCGATAGTCCTGACAAAAAATTCAGATTGGTGAGGTTTGACGAACAAATATCCAGGAACAACAGCTGGGATAGCGTTCCGATTACCTGAAAATCCGATGCTCCACAATTTAGGGTCAGTGATTTCAGCTGTGTGCAATCCTTCAGAAAATCCAAATCCACCAGATTTTTATCCTCAATCAGCAAATCTTCAACCCAATTATAATTTTTCAAAAAGCCATAGTCGCTGATGTCCGATTCTCTGAGGTCAAAGGACTTCTGTTCCTCATTCACTTCTACACCGTTATAGTAGAGGACACCATCCTCAACGGTAAATGTATCAGGATTACCTGGTTGTCCCTGTTCCGCCGCTGCAATGAGCCGCTGCTGGCTGTCGCTTTCTTCCTTTTCCGCAGACTCGCTTTGCATCGTCGCTTCCGAAACGCTGCGCACTGCCGACGATTTCTGCTCCGACTGCACGTCATCGCTCTGACAGCCGGTCAGCAGAAGTGCCAGGCAAAGCAGCAGCGGAATATATCCATGCACTCTTTTAGATGCCATTTTTCACACCACAGCCTTTCCTCTCAAATGATCTTCCAAACGTTCCGTTCAGGATTCCGCCGGAACGAACGTAAAGCCCTCCAGCTGCACCTCTGCCACATCCTCCAGGGAGAAGAGCCGCTCCGGACGGTAATAGCAGATTTCCGTTTGCTCGCTCCAAGAGGCATTATCCTGCTTTGTCTCAATCTGTGTCCCGTCCTTGAGCGTAATGACAGGCTTAATTTTGACAAAGTCGTCAAAGAGAATGGATTTCTCCTTGGTACGGAGCGCTGCGGACTCCATGGAGCTGTATTCTGCCTCCGTTTTCTCTCCCTGAATCTCAATATAAATCATAAGGGGAGACAGCTGCATGGTGCCGATTTCCTCGCCGTCCTTCCAAATGGTATAATCCTGCTCGTAGGGCGTATAGTCCGCAGTGAACTCCAGCAGGATCGGCGCATCCAGCCCCGTGAAGGTGGTTTCCACAGGCTTTCTCTCACCATTGTCAGGCTCGGAATAGTAGCCCGTGATATCCTCGTACAGAAAGCCGCACAGGGCCAGCGCACATTTCTTTCCCGCCAGGGATTCGTCTGCCCCAAGCAGCATCATCACGGTTAGGGTACCGGTTTCTGCATCGTACTTTTGATCCAACAGGTGGGTGCTGTAGCCCTGGCTGTTAGCACTGGCTCCATTGCCCCATCGAATCGCGTCAGTTGGCAGGGGGGATTCATGGAAGTCATCTCCGGTTTCGATGACCGCTTCTCCAGCTTCCTCCAAAGTACCCAGTTCCGCCTGATCGCCCAGCTGGGCAACACCGATGGCACTTATGCCCACCGCCGTTCCGCTTTCCTGGTCACATTCCGTCTTGAACAGCTGCAAAACGCCCCAGTTGTCCTCGTCGCCGTCCCAAAGATAGCCGTTTTTCTCCGCCAATGTCCGGAGCTTGGACAGCTGCACCACCTCAGGCCGCATTTCCTCTGGCAGAGTAATGTCCATGGTCACATACATGCTCTGGCTGTCGCCAAGAATCTGCTTGACCGTAAAGGTCACGCCTCTGCCCTCTGCGGTGACGTTGATGTCCTGCATGGCATTGTCCAGCGCCTGCTGCTCCTGCTCGGTGGGCTGGAAATAGGCCGAGAACATCGCATCCCAGTTCCGCACCACATAAGCCGCTCCCGCGCTGACGGTCAGCACCAGCGCCGCTGCCACCGCAATCGCCGCCGTCCGCATGGGTTTTCTGCGGCGAAATTTCTTCCCCTGCAGCGTCTCCCGGATGTTCTGCTCCAGATTTTCCGGGGGCTGCACCTGATCCATCACGGTTCTATATCCATTTAAATCACGCATCATGATTCCTCCCAACTGAGCTTCAGCTTGTCGCGCCCTCGTTTCATGCGCATCTTTACTTTGGACATGGACCAGCCCAGCATCTTACTGATTTCGCCAAGGCTGTATCCCTCATAATAGTGCAGGTGGAAAATTAGCCGTGTTTCCGGCTCCATAGCCTCCAGCATCGCCTCGGTCTGGAGCCGCAAATCCTGAGAAACCTCCGCTGCCGGAAAGCATCCGGCCAAACTGACCTCTCTGGCCCTTCCCTCCCTGCGCCAGAAGGAGTGGCACGCATTGATGGTTACTCGAATCAGCCACCGTTTTTCATGCTCCGGGTCGTGAAAATCTCTATGCCCCATACGCTTTAGAAACACGTCCTGCACAATGTCCTCCGCCGCCTCCTTGCTGCCCAGCTGGTTCATTGCCAGACGAAACAGCATGGCGCCATAGGCCGAATAGCAGGCTTCAAACCGTTCGATTTCATCCATTGGCATTCTCCTCCTTCCGCTTCATTGGAAAGCGCTTTCACCAATAAAACGCCTGGCCCAGCGAAATGGTCACAGCACCCACAAAAAATTTTCGTACGTCTCCGCACGATTCCTACTATTTTGATATTTTATGCGATTTTTTGCCGAAAAGGTATTGACAGGTCCCAGATGATATGTTAAGATGGCAGCGTGGTCAGGATGTATGTAACAAGTGATACATCCCAAACAAAAC
>CAVEIY010000145.1:0-4938 GCA_963615825.1 Flexilinea sp. | reverse complement strand
GAAAGTATCTCTGGAACTACGGCATGTATTGGATTCTGTTCTTCTTCTCCACGCCGGCAACAGCCTTTGGCTTGACCAAAATCATGGAGTGGCAGGAGAAAAACGCCCTGGGACGGAAGGTAAACGGTATCTGGGGGTTCCTGGGGACCCGGTCCTTTGAAATCTACCTCTGCCACCTGGCGTTCTATGAGCTGTGCCTGGCGCTGAAGGTTCAGGGCTGGGGAAAATGGATCCTCATTGCGGTGGTCGGCACCTGCATCGGCATTGTATACCATCAAATCATAAATTGGGCGACGGCAAAGTGGAAAGCGAGAAAGACCGCTTCTGCCGCATAACAAAAATCACAGGAGAGTCTGCAATCCGCCGGCTCTCCTGCTTTTTTGCGCGTATGAAAATGCAAAAAAACATAGGATTTTTTCGTATGATCTGGTATAATCACAGGAAGTATGTAAGGAGTGAGAATATGAACGCATATCAGCGGATCAGCCGTTATAAGGCCCAGCTCATGGGCATTGCGATTCTGATCGTGGTTTATGGTCACTTTTTCTATTACCACAGCGGACTGAAGGATTATACGCAGCTGAATATTACCATGTGGTATACGGTCGGCTCGGTGGATATCTTTATGTTTCTGTCCGGCTTTGGTATTTATCATTCTCTCAGCAAAAATGATAATCCTCTGCGGTTTTTCCAGCGGAGAATGAGCAGACTGCTGCCGTCGTATCTGCCGTTTATCCTGCTGTATTGCGGATTCTCTCTGGCGGTGGGCTGGATGAACAAATACCAGGCGCTGGGCAATCTGACCACCTTTGGCTGGTGGGGGCAGCAGGGAGGACAGTTCAACTGGTATATTCCGACGATTATTGGAATGTATCTGTTCTCACCGCTGTTTTATCATGTGATTACTGCCTATGGCCGGAAATCTCTTTGGGTGATTCCGCTGCTGTTTTTGATCGAAACCGGCGCCATTGGCAGCAGCCTGATGATTGGTGTGAGCCGCTTCCCCATCTACTTCCTGGGCATGTATTTGGGACGGGAGGCCATGGAAGGACGGGCACCGTCCCGACGGCACCTGGTCTGGTCCGGCGTTCTGCTGGTGGTCAGCATGGTGGGGCTGTTTTTCCTGGTGAAGCTGCGTCCTGGCTGGCTCAGCCGCTTTGGCTTTTGGTGGCATCCGTTTCTGCTTAGTACCCCGGGCTGCCTGTATTTTACCACCTGGTGCCTGGAAAAGCACGAAAAATGGGGCGTTACCCGGCTGGTGAACCGTGGACTTGCCTTCCTGGGCGGCCGGAGCTTTGAAATCTATCTGTGGCATCTGTTGGTGTATTCCGTGGCGCTGTATCTGGGCCTCAAGGGCTGGGGCGTCTGGATTGTGATGGCGGTGCTGGGCATTGCGGCAGGCTGCCTGTACAGCACCGTGATTACAAAACTGAGTTCCAGGAGGAAAGCATGAAACAACTTCGCGCAAATCTACTGCTGCTGCTCACGGCAATGATCTGGGGCGCGGCGTTTGTGGCCCAGAGTGTCAGCATGGACTATGTTGGGCCATTTACCTTCCTGTGTACCCGGTCTATCTTAGGCGGTGTGGTACTGCTGCCTGTGATTGCGGTGATGGGGAAGAGAAAACAGGAAAAATCGGCAGAAAAATCGGAAGGCCGTAGGATTTTGTTCCTTGGCGGCATCTGCTGCGGCATCATGCTGTTCATCGGAAGCGCACTCCAGCAGGTTGGCATCCAATATACCACGGCGGGAAAGGCTGGATTTATTACGGCCATGTATATGGTGCTGGTTCCCATTTGCGGGCTGTTCTTTGGAAAACGGCCTGGCGGAAAGACCTGGGCTGCGGTGGTGGTGGCGCTGGTGGGCATGTATCTTCTGTGCCTCTATGGCAGCGGCATTCAGAATCTCAGCAAGGGCGACCTGCTGGAGATGCTCTGTGCCCTGGGCTTTACGGCGCATATTCTGGTGATTGACCATTTTTCTCCCAAGGTGGACGGCGTAAAAATGAGCTGTATCCAGTTTTTCGTCTGCGGCATCCTGGCGGGCATCTTTATGCTGATATTGGAGACGCCCAGCTGGGAGAACATTCGCGCTGCGGCAATGCCCATCCTCTATGCGGGTATTTTGTCCAGCGGTGTGGGCTATACGCTGCAAATCGTGGCCCAGAAGGATACCCAGCCCACGGTGGCGTCGCTGCTGATGAGCCTGGAGTCGGTGTTCAGCTTGATTTTTGGATGGATCCTGTTGAAGGAGGCCATGAGCGGCGTGGAGCTGCTGGGCTGCGTTTTGATGTTTGCGGCAATTATCTGGGTGCAGCTGCCCGAAAAAAAGAAGATAAGAATATAATAAAAGCCTGCTGTGGAAGCGCATCACCACAGCAGGCTTCTGTTTATTTTGCTTGTTCCGGACCGCGATCAAAGCAGGAGAAGGTGCCGGTGGCCAAAAGCTTGTCTCCTGAGGAAATGGTCACCTGAAAGGTTTTAATGGTCCGACCGGCATGAATGGGGGTGGCTCGCGCGGTAAGCACGCCAGAGGTGACGTTGGACAGATAGTGAAAGTCGCCGCTAAGTGTCACAGGACGATCCCCCAGTGCCCGGGCAAAGGCGGATACCACGCAGTCTGCCATGGTATACAGCAGGCCGCCGTGAACGGTGTTGCCGGTGTTTTTGCAGTATTCCGCAACGGAAAGCTCTGCTTCGCAGCATGCTGCTTCCAGCTTGGTAAGACGAATTCCGCAGTGATTCATGAAGCGGTTTTCGCGGTTTGTAAACTCCAATTGCTGAGAAAATGTCATAATAGAATGCCTCCAATCCCAGGGGGTCAGCCTGAGTCTATTTGTATTATAAAGCCTTTGTCAATTGCTTGACAGGAGGGAAAATGACCGGTACAATAAACTTGGATACTTATAGCAGTACCGCAGCATTTTTCTGCGGAACGGCTTCGATTTGTTTTGCGGCAGCACAGGGCGCTGGCCCGGAAAGATGAGGGTTTTACATGAACATCACTGACGCAAATATCACAGAGGAAAAGCTGTACCTGTTTAACCAGGGACAGTATTTTCACAGCTATCGGATTTTCGGCGCGCACCCGGTAGAGGGCGGTGTGCGATTTACGGTATGGTGCCCGGATGTCAGATCCGTGGGCGTGGTCGGATCCTTTAACGATTGGTCGCCTCAATATCTTACACCTCAAGGCAGCACCGGCGTTTATTCCGGGGTGATTCCGCAGGCAAAGGTGGGGGATCTGTATAAATACCGGATCACATCGGCGGAGGGGGAAACCTTTGACAAGGCTGATCCCTATGCCTTTTGGGCAGAGGTGCGTCCTGGTACGGCATCCCGGATTGCACAGCTGGACGATTATACCTGGCATGACGGGCGCTATCAGGCCATCCGTCGGAGCACCAAATCTCCAAGACCCATGAACGTCTATGAGGTGCATCTTGGCTCCTGGAAGCAGCAGGAGCAGCCGGAGGACCCGGATTATCCCTTCCTCAGCTATCGGCAGCTGGCGGAAGAGCTGGTGCCCTATGCGAAGGAGATGGGCTATACCCATCTGGAACTGCTGCCTGTGATGGAGCATCCCTTTGACGGCTCCTGGGGCTATCAGGTAACCGGATTTTTTGCTCCCACCAGCCGCTATGGAACGCCTCAGGACTTTATGTATTTCGTGGATCAGGCGCACCAGAACGGCTTGGGCGTCATACTCGATTGGGTGCCGGGCCATTTTTGCCGGGACGCCCATGGGCTGGGCCGGTTTAACGGGACCATGCTCTTTGAGGGCGCGGATCATCCGGAATGGGGCACCTATAAATTTAATTTCAGCCGCAGCGAGGTTCGTGGCTTTTTGATTAGCTCGGCGCTGTACTGGCTGGGCTGCTATCATGCGGACGGAATCCGGGTGGACGGCGTGACCAGTATGCTGTATCTGAATTTCGGATTACCGGATTGGGCGGAAAAAACATATAATGACCAGGGCGGCGAGGAAAACAGCGCCGCAGTGGAATGGATTCGCCAACTCAATGATGCGGTCCACACCTATGCCCCCGGCGCGATTACCATTGCAGAGGAAAGCTCGGCTTGGCCCCATGTGACCGGGGATACCGCAGCCGGAGGGTTGGGCTTTGACTATAAGTGGGACATGGGCTGGATGAATGACACCCTGGAATACTGCAAGACGGATTTCCCGTTCCGGTCCTATCACCACAATAAGCTGACGTTTTCCATGGCCTATGGATTTTCGGAGCGGTTTATCCTTCCCCTGAGTCATGACGAGGTGGTGCACGGAAAGCTCAGTCTGATGGGACGGATGCCTGGGGACTATTGGCGGAAGTTTGCGGGACTTCGGCTTTTGGCGCTGTATCAAATTACCCATCCCGGCGGAAAGCTCAGCTTTATGTCTACGGAATACGGTCCCTTTATCGAGTGGCGGGAATATGAAAGCCTGGAGTGGTTCCTGCTGGATTATCCGGCTCATAAAATGCATAAGGACTATGTACAGCACCTGAATCGGCTGTATCAGGACACTCCGGCGCTGTGGCAGGACGATCACAGCTGGGAGGGGTTCCATTGGCTGGATGCCGACGACAGCGAGCAGAGCATTCTCCTGTTTCGCCGCACCGGCAAGGAGAAAACCAAGGCGGTAACGGTGCTGCTGAATTTCCAGCCTGCGGTGTATTCCGATTTTCGCATTGGCGTGCCCTATCCCGGCCTGTATCGGGAGCTAATCAGCTCGGATGCAGCGGCATTTGGCGGCAGCGGAAAGGAAAATCCCGGCATACTCAAGGCAGAGCCGGTACCCTGTCACGGGGAAAAGTGGTCCGTTCGGGTGCAGGTGCCGCCCATCGGCGGAATCCTGCTGCAAAAGCTGCCAAGGGCAACACCAAAGAACGCAAAACAGAAATAACGTTAGGAGCGATGAAATGTTCGCGGGAAAAGA
>CAVEIY010000144.1:0-4942 GCA_963615825.1 Flexilinea sp. | reverse complement strand
GCATTAAGAAGGTACTGGTCCTTGGCTCCGGCCCCATTATCATCGGTCAGGCAGCGGAATTCGACTATGCTGGTACCCAGGCCTGCCGCAGTCTGCGGGAAGAGGGCATTGAGGTTGTTCTGGTGAACTCCAACCCTGCAACGATTATGACCGATAAGGACATTGCGGATCATGTCTATATTGAGCCGCTGAATACGGCTTCCGTGACCCAGATCATTGAAATGGAGCGCCCGGACTCCATCCTGCCTACCCTGGGCGGCCAGACGGGACTGAACCTGGCAATGGCGCTGGCAGAGGACGGCACGCTGGAGAAGTACGGCGTTCGTCTGCTGGGCACCAGCGCCGAGTCCATCCGCAAGGCAGAGGACCGGCAGGGCTTTAAGGATACCATGGAGGCCATTGGTCAGCCCTGCGTTACCTCCAAGGTGGTAGAAAGCGTTGAGGACGCCATGGCATTTGCTAAGGAGATTGGACTCCCGGTGATTGTCCGACCCGCTTATACCCTGGGCGGCACCGGCGGCGGTATTGCCTACACCATGAAGGACCTGCATGAGATTGCCTCCAACGGTATTCGTCTCAGCCGTGTAGGACAGGTACTCATTGAGCGCTGCATCTCCGGCTGGAAGGAAATTGAGTACGAGGTCATCCGCGACGGCGCAGGCAACGTCATCACCGTGTGCAACATGGAGAACATTGACCCTGTCGGCGTTCATACTGGCGACTCCGTGGTGGTAGCGCCCTCTCAGACTTTGGCGGACAAGGAGTATCAGATGCTCCGTACGGCAGCGCTGGACATTATCTCTGCGCTGAAAATCGAGGGCGGCTGCAACGTCCAGTTTGCATTGAAGCCCGATAGCTTTGAATATGCGGTCATCGAGGTCAATCCCCGTGTGTCCCGTTCTTCTGCACTTGCCTCTAAGGCAACGGGCTATCCCATTGCCAAGGTAGCGGCAAAAATCGCCCTGGGCTATACTCTGGACGAGATTAAGAACAGCGTTACCGGTAAGACCTGCGCCTGCTTTGAGCCGGCTCTGGACTACTGCGTCGTAAAAATCCCCAAGTGGCCCTTTGATAAGTTCGTCACCGCCAGCCGGAAGCTGGGTACCCAGATGAAGGCAACCGGCGAGGTTATGGCAATCGACAACAGCTTTGAGGGTGCGCTGATGAAGGCCGTCCGTTCTCTTGAGCAGCATGTAAACTCCCTGCAGCTGGAAAGTCTGAAGGATCTTTCTGATGAGGAGATTCGCAGCCGCCTGGAGCTGGTGGACGATCAGCGGCTGTTTGTGATGGTGGAGGCCCTGCGCCGCGGCGTTACCCCTGAGGAAATCAATGCCATCACCAAGGTAGATATTTGGTTCCTGGATCGGTTCCAGGACATTGTGAATATGGAGCGCCGGATTGCGTCCGAGCCTCTGGACTATGCACTGCTTCGGAGTGCAAAGGAATATGGCTTTACCGATGCGTATATCGGTGAGTTGTGCGGCAAGACCCATTTTGAGATTAAAGCGCTGCGGGATGAGCTGAATATCCATGCGTCCTTCAAGATGGTGGATACCTGTGCGGCGGAGTTCGATGCGGCAACGCCGTATTACTATTCCACTTACGACGATGAAAACGAGGCAGAGGGGACAGAGGTGCCGAAAAAGGTGCTGGTTCTTGGCTCTGGTCCCATTCGGATCGGTCAGGGCATTGAGTTTGACTTCTGCTCCGTCCATTCCGTCTGGAGCCTGAAAAAGCTGGGCTGCTATACCATCATCGTCAACAATAACCCCGAAACCGTTTCCACGGACTTTGACGTGGCGGATAAGCTGTATTTTGAGCCGCTGACTCCCGAGGATGTTCAGAACATTGTAGAGCTGGAGAAGCCCTGGGGCGCTGTGGTGCAGTTTGGCGGACAGACGGCCATTAAGCTGACTCAGGACCTCACGAACATGGGTGTTCGCATTCTGGGCACTGATGCCGAGGGTGTAGATGCAGCTGAGGACCGGGAAAAGTTCGACGAAATCCTGAAAATCACCCACATCGAGAAGGCTGAGGCAGGCACCTGCTTCACTGCGGAAGAGGGCAAGGAGATTGCCAACCGCATTGGCTACCCGGTGCTGGTACGTCCTTCCTATGTGCTGGGCGGACAGGGCATGCAGATCGCCTATAACGATAAGGACATTGAGGACTTCATGGCGATCATCAACATGTATTCTCAGGAGCATCCCATTCTGGTGGACAAGTACCTGATGGGCCGGGAGCTGGAGGTTGACGCGGTTTGCGACGGCGAGGACATCCTGATCCCCGGTATCATGGAGCACATCGAGCGGGCTGGTATTCACTCCGGCGACTCTATCTCCGTCTATCCGCCCATTAAGATTGAAAAGCGTCACCAGGAGATTATTGCGGACTACTCCCGACGGCTGGCAACGGCCCTTCATGTGGTTGGCTTGGTCAACATTCAGTTCGTCATCTATGACGACAAGGTCTATGTGATCGAGGTCAACCCCCGCTCTTCCCGGACCATCCCCTATATCACAAAGGTCACCGGCGTGCCGATTATTGAGCTGGCAACCCGGGTGATGCTGGGCGAAAAGCTCAAGAATCTGGGCTATGGCACGGGACTGTATCCGGAGGCACCCTATTATGCGGTAAAGATGCCGGTATTCTCTTTCTCCAAGCTGACTGACGTAGATACTGCGCTGGGGCCGGAGATGAAGTCCACCGGTGAGGTGCTGGGCATTGACCAGGACTTTAACCAGGCGCTGCTCAAGGCATTTAAGGGCGTTGGTATGCAGATCCCCAAGAAGGACAGCAATATTCTGCTGACGGTAAAGGATGCCGATAAGCCGGAAATTCTGCCCATTGCCCGCAGCATGGAGGATCTGGGCATGCACCTGTATGCGACCTCCGGTACCTATGAGTTCCTGAGAAAGCATGACGTGACCTGCCAGAAGGTCAACCGGATTTCGGAGGGAAGCCCCTCAATTCTGGATATGCTGGAGATCGGCATGTTTGACATGGTGATTAACACTCCGGCCAACGACCGGAAGCACAATACCGATGGCTTTACCATCCGCCGTTCTGCAACGGAGCGCTCGATTCCTGTGATTACCGCAGTGGATACTGCACGGGCTGTGATTCAGGCCAGAGTGATGGGCCGCGCCAATGAGCTGAAGGCAGTGGATGTTACAAAAATCGGAACAAAACGTGTATAAGAACCCTATGTATGCGGCATCTTTATGGTGCCGCATCGGGTGTTTTCAATAGCCGAAAGGAGAAATGACAACATGAATCATCAGATGGTCATTGTTCTGGACTTTGGCGGTCAGTATAATCAGCTGATTGCGCGCCGGGTCCGGGAATGCAATGTCTACTGCGAGGTTAAGCCCTATACGACTCCCATTGAAGAACTCAAAGAGATGAATCCCATCGGTATTATCTTCACCGGCGGACCCGGCAGTGTTTATGAGGAAAATGCGCCCCACTATGATCCCGAGATTTTCCGGCTGGGCGTGCCGATTCTCGGTATCTGCTATGGCTGCCAGCTGATGGCCCATACCCTGGGCGGTCAGGTTACCGCGGCCCAGGAGGACACGGCGCGGGAATATGGCAAGACCAAGACCTATTATGATACCGGCTGCAAGCTGTTCCAGGGCCTGCCCCAGGAGGGAATCTCCTGGATGAGCCACGGCGATTATATGGCAAAGGTACCCGAGGGCTTCTCCCTGGTGGCGCATACCGATGCCTGCCCCAATGTTGCCATTTGTGACGAGAGCCGGGGCTTCTATGGCGTGCAGTACCACCCCGAGGTCAACCATACCGAGAACGGCGTGAAGATGATCCGGAATTTCCTGTATGAGGTTTGCCATGCGGCAGGAGACTGGACCATGGGCGATTACTGCAAAACCGCCATTGCCTCCATCCGTGAAAAGGTCGGCGACGGCAAGGTCCTGCTGGCACTGTCCGGCGGCGTGGATTCCTCTGTTGCAGCTGCACTTTTGGCAGAAGCAGTGGGCAATCAGCTGACCTGCGTGTTTGTGGACCATGGCCTGATGCGCAAGAATGAGGGCGACGAGGTAGAGGCAGCGTTTGCAAAGTGGGATATCAACTTTGTCCGCGTGGATGCGGAACAGCGGTTCCTGGGCAAGCTGGCTGGTGTCACCGAGCCGGAGCATAAGCGCAAGATCATTGGCGAGGAGTTTATCCGGGTATTCGAGGAAGAGGGTAAGAAGATCGGTTCCGTGGACTATCTGGTTCAGGGCACCATCTATCCCGACGTGATCGAGTCCGGTACTGGCGATGCAGCTGTGATTAAGAGCCACCACAATGTGGGCGGTCTGCCGGATTATGTGGACTTCAAGGAGATCATTGAACCGCTGCGGATGCTGTTTAAGGATGAGGTCCGTGCACTGGGCCGGGAGCTGGGGCTGCCCAAGTATCTGGTACAGCGTCAGCCGTTCCCTGGTCCTGGTCTTGCCATCCGAATCATCGGCGAGATCACCAAGGAGAAGGCGGATACGCTCCGGGATGCAGACGCTATTTTCAGGGAGGAGATTGCAAACGCCGGACTGGATACCCAGATCAGCCAGTACTTTGCTGTGCTGACCAACATGCGCTCTGTAGGCGTTATGGGCGACGGCAGAACCTATGACTATACCCTGGCACTCCGCGGTGTCACTACCTCTGACTTTATGACTGCCGACTGGGCACGGATTCCCTATGAGGTGCTGGATAAAATCAGCGTCCGGATCGTCAACGAGGTTAAGGGCATCAACCGGATTGTGTACGATATTACGTCGAAGCCCCCAGCAACCATTGAGTGGGAATGAGCAAAAGGTGAATATGAGAGGCAGCAATGCCTTGAAAACACTCAATTCTTGAAAGCTCAAATCCCAATTTGATAGCAAAATGATAGCACCTGTTCAGACCGTTTTGTTCCTTCTTTTCAGAAGGAGCG
>CAVEIY010000143.1:0-5057 GCA_963615825.1 Flexilinea sp. | reverse complement strand
CCGCCATGAAGCTGGAGAGCTTCGCCATGGTGCCCATTATGATGTTCTACATGGGTCTTTCCAACTTCACCGGACAGAACATGGGCGCCGGAAAAATGGACCGGATTAAGCGGGGCTACCATCAAACCATGGTCATGGCGATGATTACCTGTGCCGGAATTATTCTGCTGCTGATTTTTGCCGGTCCCTACGCCATCGGACTGTTCCATATGAACGAGGCCGCAACTGCCATCGGCAGCGAATATCTCCGGACACTGGCCTGGTTCTTCCTGATTTTCTGTGTGATGTATATTACCAATGGCGTGCTTCAGGGCAGCGGCGACGTGGCCTATCCCACGGCCGGTTCCATGACCAGCCTGATCGTCCGGGTCATTGTGGCCAATATCATGGCTACCTTCCCCGCCATCGGCTATCGAAGCATTTTCTATTCCATCCCCATCGGCTGGGTCTGCGGCACCGCCATTGTGTTCATCCGGTATCTCACCGGGAAGTGGAAAACCAAAGGCGTTGTCCGTTCCAACGCACAAAACGCAAAGGAGGAAGCCGCCCATGGCTGATATCATTGCCGCAATTTCCACTGCCCTCGCCCCCTCGGGCATCGGCGTGATCCGGCTCTCCGGAGATGGCTGCGCCCAGGCAGCCGGCAACATTCTCACGCCGGTTCACGGGGAACCCTTGTCGGAAGCTGCGCCCCGAAAGCTCTGTCTTTACGACCTCCATGACCGCAGGGGCCGGATCATCGACCGGATTTTGGCCGTCTACACCCCCGGTCCTCACAGCTATACCGGAGAGGACACCGTGGAGCTGCAATGTCACGGCTCCCCCGCTGTTTTGACCGAGGCGCTTTCCGCACTGTTTCAGCATGGTGTGCGGCAGGCAGGCCCCGGTGAATTCACCAAGCGCGCCTTTTTAAACGGTCAGATGGATTTGACCGCCGCAGAGGCCGTCATTGACCTGATTGAAGCGGAAACCGCCGATGCCGCCGCCAATGCTGCCGGTCAGGTGGGCGGCGCCTTGCTCCGGAAGCTCGACCCGATCTATCAGGCACTGGTATCTGTGATGAGCCATTTCCACGCGGTGCTGGATTACCCTGACGAGGATATCGACGATTTTTCCCTTCAGAATTACGCCGCATTGCTGGACACTCAGATTGACGCATTGGAGCAGCTGCTTTCCACCTGCCAGCGGGGCCAAATTGTGCGCAACGGTGTAAAATCCGTCATTCTCGGGCGACCAAATGCAGGAAAATCCAGCCTGCTCAATGCTCTGGCAGGCTATGAGCGGGTGATTGTCACCGATATTCCCGGCACCACCCGGGATACGGTGGAGGAGAAGATTCGTCTGGGCGGACTTGTGCTGCGGCTCATTGACACCGCCGGAATCCGTGACACCAGGGACGCTGTGGAGCAGATCGGCGTTACACGGGCCATTGAGGCAGCGGAAAGCGCGGATTTGGCACTATTGGTGCTGGACGGTTCCCAGCCGCTGACCCCCGAGGATTTCCGCGCCATGGATGCTGCCCGAAACGCCCGCCATACCATCTGCATTCTGGGCAAGGCAGACCTTCCCCAGGTTGTAGACCCATCCCAGCTGCGCTTTGACCAAATTCTCTCCCTAAGTGCCAAAACCGGTCAGGGTATTGACGCGCTGGAACCGGCGGTGGCTGCGCTGTTTTCTTCGGATGCCCCCTGTGACGGCAGCCTGCTCACCAACGCGCGGCATATTTCCGCCATCACCCGCGCCAGAGACGGGCTAACGCAGGCGCGGATTTCCCTGTCCTGCGGCGAAACGCCCGATGCTGTGCTGATGGATGTGGAGGACGCCCTCAGTGCCATTGGCGAGGTCACCGGACGCGCCATGCGAGAGGATATCACCGCGGATATTTTCTCCCGTTTTTGCGTCGGAAAATAACAGGAAGCAACAGAAAAATCACGCCATGGATGTTCCATGGCGTGATTTTTGTTATTCGGAGTCGATAATTTGCCGCAATCTGCGGATAATCTCCTGATTATAGGTATGGAGATCGTCCTTTTTCTTCTCCGATTTCCGAAGATGCAGCAGCGTTTCATAAATATCGTCGGTTCCGGTCAGGGACATATTGTATTTTTCCAGCCGCTTGGGAAAAATCAGCGGCAGCCCCAATGCCTTGGCCTCCCAAAGCACCATGCCCTGGCCCTCATAGCGGGATTCCAGATAAAATGCATCCAGGCGATTGAGATAGGGATAGGGATTCGGCTGATAACCCATAAAGTGAACCACATCCTCCAGCCCGTTCTGCTTTGCCTGCTCCAGAAGTGCCGCCCGCTCCTTGCCATCGCCAAAGATATACACCGCCAGATCGTTCCGACGCTCGCATACCGGCTTCAGCTGATTCAGCATAATGTCATAGCCCTTTTGATGGTTCAGATGGCCCATGGAGGCAATGTTGACCTTGTTGGGATCCACCTCAAAATCAATGGGCATTTCACATTTCTCAAAGATTTCCGTGGTGTTAATCAGATTGGGAATGGCGGTAACTCTTGCAGCTTTCAGTCCTGTTTTATTCCGGAACGGCTGGATAATGCCCTCCGATACCGCCACAAACTCGTCAAACCGGTGGAATTTACTATGGAAAAACGTCCAGAGCACCCGATATTTCCATTCCTCCCGATATTTGATCTCCATGTCGTTGTGAATCCACATCACCCGTTTCTTTGCCGGAACCGTCAAGGCTCCAAAGGCGCAATCCTGCTGATAGTTGCTGAAATCAATGGCAACATCATACGTCTCGTCCGTTGCAAAATGGAAGCGCGGCACCACGTGCATAATGAGGGAAAAGGGCACCACACGGAACAGATACGGGAAGGGCTTTAGATAGTGCAGTCGAATATGGGGCCGAATCTCCGACAGGTCAAAGAACACCTTCTGATCAAACAGGTATACGTCCACCTCGTAGTTGTCCATCATTTCCTGGCTCATCAAATTGACCAGGGACTTCTGGATTCCGCCTACATGCAGGTCACTCTGGAAAATTGCAATCCGCTTTTTTGTCGTTTTCCGGGAATCGCGATTGGGCAGCAGGCCGGTCAGAATCCGATCATTTTCCTTCTCCCGCTCCCGCAGCTCCTGTGCCGCCTGCTTGATTCTCTGCCGATACGCCTCAGGCTGGGCCGCGAACTCTTTTACCAGCGTTCTGCCCTGCTGTACATCCAGCTTGTCCACCTGGCCCAGCGAGGGCATGTTTAACGTCCGCAGCAGGCTGATGACCTTGGGATCATAGTCAAAGCCCATCACCGGCGTTCCTGCGGTTGCAGCAAAAATAAGGGTATGAAGCCGCATACTGATGACCAGCTCCATCCGCCCCAGTGCGCTCATAACCTCCTGCGCGCCGAGTCGATCCGGCAGCAAATACGCCTGGGTACGCATCAACGCCATGACGCTCTCCGCCCCTTTTCGGTCCACCGCAGGCTGCATGCACAGAAACACCGGAACATAGCCCGTATCCTGGCAGACGCCGTCAAGCAGCGCCGCCAGACGTTCTGCGGAACTGGGCGTAACTGCCCGCAGTGAAATGCCCAGCACCGATGCATCCTGTGGAATCCCCACCTGGCTCCAGAGCTGCGCTGCAAGCGCCGGTTCTCCGGGCCGCAGCGAAAATACCGGGTCCGCCGTCACCAGGATGTCCGTACGGTCCAGCCCCATGGTTTGCAGCTCCCGCAGCGATTCCTCATCCCGCAGCGTAATGGCAGTTGCCTTTTGAAGCACCCGCACCACTAGCTTTCGATTCCATTTTCCGCGCACCGGACCAATGCCATTGGCATAGACCATCACCGGCTTTTTCTTCCGCTGGGCAAGGTGCATCACCGAAAGATAATACAGCAGGGAACGAGTTGAGGTTCGATCCTGAAGCAGACTTCCGCCGCCGCTGATGAGCATGCTGCATTCCCGGATTGCACGATGTACCCGAAGCATGTGAAACCTGGAAATCGCCGTCACACTGAATTTTTTCTCTGTCTGATGAGGCTGCTTGGACAGTACAACCAGATCATACCGATCCCGATAGCGGTCACACAACGTCCCCAGTATGGTTTCGTCTCCCAGATTGTCATAGCCGTAATAGCCCGATACCACCACCCGGCGTTTGGGATGGAGGGCCAGTTCATATACCTTTTCGCATTCCTGGGCCATGCGATCCAGTGAGAAATCCCGCTCCACAATGCGGCGGCCAGCTTGTCCCAGGGCACTCCGCTGCTCCGGCGACATGGCCAACAGCCTTTGAATGTCCGCAGCCAGCACCGCTTCTGTCGCAATCTGATTCCCGCGGCAGCAGTAGTTTGAAGCCAGGTTTTCCGCCGCGTTTTCCTCCCGCGCCAGTCCACCATAGCCTTCATTGCCGCAGAGCAGCACCGGTTTTCCGCCGCTCATTGCCTCCAGCGCCGCACGGCTGACGCCCACGAATACATCGCAGGCTGCCACCAGCTGCGCCACATCCGTTCTTCCGCCGGTCATGATCACACACGGATATCCCAGCTCCAGATTGGCCGCATCTGCCTGCCGCTTCAGCCAGTCCAGCCGTTCTCCATCGCCTACGATGAGAATCCGGAGTCCAGGCGCCGTTTCCGCCAGCTTCTTGGCGCAGTGGATCAGCAGCGTTGCCGACAATGCCCGGCTTTCATGCAGTCTGGTCACGCAAGTAACCACTGGAACGTCCGCCGGAATCTGAAATTCCCGGCGAATGCCGTCCCCCGACACCTCCGGCGAAAACCGATTGGTATCAATGCCGTTTACAGTGGTATGAATCTGGCTGGCCGGAAGATCATAGCTTTGAATCAGATATTCCCGAATGTCCTCGCTGACCACAATGGTTTGCTGTCCCCAGTTGGTCATCAGCCGCAGAACCGGATTGACCCGAAACACCCAATGTGCCGTTGTAACAAAGGGGAATCCCATTTTTCGGTGTAAAAGTCCGCACAAAAACGCCGGAATCCGCGCATGTGCATGGACAATATCCGGCTTTTCCTGTCGAATTACCTGCTCCAGCGCCCGATACGCCTTCCGCATAATGCGCGGGTTTCTGG
>CAVEIY010000142.1:0-5074 GCA_963615825.1 Flexilinea sp. | reverse complement strand
CTTCCGCCGCAAAGGCCACGTTCAGCTGCCGGCCCTTAAAATAGGTGGGAATGGTATAGGTGGAGCCATAGTTAAAGAAAATGTTGCCCCGGGACACATGAATGATGTCCACATATTCCTGTGCCCGCTCCATAAACGTCAGGGATTCCTCCAGCTGAAGTCCATCCGGCGTATCCTCCTGGGCCGAGCAGCGACATTCAATGACCATATTGGGCACGGCTTCTCTCACCGCCTTCAGCACAGACAGGGGGAACCGCATCCGGTTTTCCAAGCTGCCGCCATAGGCATCCGTCCGGTGGTTGGAGGCCGGAGACAGGAACTGCGCCAAAAGGTTATTGTGGGCGCAGTGAATCATGATAATTTTCAGCCCTGCTTTCTGGCATCGAACGGCACAGTCCACAAACTGCTGGCGGATAAACGCCATGTCCTCCTCGTTCATAGGCTTGATATACCCCAGCGGGCCGCCGTTCAGCGGCACATCCGAGGGAGCCAGTGCAGGATTTCCGGGAGTAGAATTGCTGCCTCGTCCGGCATGTGCCAGTTCTACGCTCATTTCCGCGCCGTTCTCCCGCGCCGTCCGCGCCATCATCTCCAGGCCGTGGATACACCGGTCCTGGGTAACATTCAGCTCACAGACCCAGGCAGAGGAATCCGTATGGACTACCGGGGTATTGCCGATGGTCAAATAGCCTACGCCGGTTTTTGCCTGCCAAGCCACATAGTCCAGCATTTCCTGGGTAACCTCTCCCTCCGGGGAGCATTTGAGCACCACGGTAGGAGCATATTCCAGCCGGTTTTTCAGGGTTACACCACGTACGGTCAAGGGCTGAAACACATGAGGATAACGATCATTGCGAATCATGAAGCTGCCTCCTTATGCCATGTGCATTCCGCCGTCTACGGAAAGCGCCTGTCCGGTGGTGTGTCCGGCATAGTCCGAGCACAGCCAAACCACCGCATGGGCCACATCCTCCGCTGTTCCCAGCTTGCCCATGGGGATTACGTGCGCCTTGAGGTTCTCTTCTTCATTGGGGTCTGCCGCCATGGTGTTTGCCATCAGCTGGGTTCCGGTGGTGGGACCCGGGCAAACCACATTGACACGAATGCCGTTCTTGGCATTTTCCATAGCCGCAGTCCGAGTCAGAGCAATCACGCCTGCCTTGCTGGGGCCGTATGCACCAAAGCCCGGCGCCATTTTCAGGCCGCCAATGGAGGCCGTGTTGACAATTGCGCCCTTTCCCTGCTGCTGCATCTGAATCAGCTCATACTTCAGGCAGAAAAACAGGCCCCGCAGATTGGTATCCATCACCTGATCCCAGTTTTCGGTGCTCCATTGGGTCAAGGGGCCATAGGGAATCCGCACGCCATCGGGACCTACGCCTGCATTATTAAAGGCGCAGTCCAGCCGGCCGTACCGCCGGACAATTTCCTCTACGCAGTTCTTGACGCTCTCCTCATTGGAGATATCGCAGGGCAGGAAAATGGCGTCTCCGCCAGCGTCCCGAATCTCCTTTGCTACTGCCTCGCCTTTTTCTACGCTGTGACCGGTGGTAACGACCACCTTTGCGCCCAGTGCGCCAAACTCCTTTGCAGTGGCCTTCCCCATCCCGGTGGCACCGCCGGTAATCATAACAACTTTTCCCTGAATATCCTTCGGCATATCAAACGCTCCTTTTCCAAAAATAAAGCCAGAACGGCCCTTGGTTCTGGCTTTATTATACGTGCTTTCCCCGGAAAACGGAAATAGCTTTTCGGGAGAAAGTTATGCTTCTGTGGTTATATCTTTCATCTCTTGAATGTCCCGCTCCTCCGTTCCCAGCCATTGCCGCAGGAACTCCGCAAAAATTCTGGCAGCATGGGACCACTGATAATCCCGCCGATAGCTGAGCCCCAGAGACGCAGGCTCCACCGGATCCTCCAGCAGCACCATATGAATGCCGCTGTCCGGGAATTCCCGATTGATTTTCCGCATCTGGGCCATGGGCATAAATGCAACCCCCTGCTGATTGGACAGCAGGCTGAAAATCAGATCGCTGTTATCCACCTCAAAGGCAATATTGGGGGAAAACCCACAGGACCGGCACAGCGCCGTCAGGGTTTCCACGTCCATCCGGGACCGGTCGCAGATGAGCTTTTCCTCCGCCAGCTCCCGAACGGAAACGCTGGTTCGCCGGGTCAGCCAATGCCCCTGACCACAGAGAATTACAAAATCACAGCGCCCCAGCGCCTCAAATACATAGCCGTCGTTCCCAACCGGCCGCGCCGTCAGCATCAGGTCCAGCTCATGGAGTCCCAGCCGCTCTGCCAGCTCGGCGGGACTTCCGCTGAACTGGCGAATACCGATTTCCGGATGCTGCGGCGTAAAATCCCGAAGCACATCCGGCAAAAGATCGTCAATGGAGCAGCCCAGGGTCAGAATATTCTGGGAGGAGTCGTACATCCGCTGAATGCTCCGGACGCCGTTTTCCAGCTCCCCCAGGCTGAGATTTACGCTGGCCAGGAAACAGCGCCCATAGTCGTTGAGCACAATTTTTCCCTTTCGATGGTCAAACAGCGGCACGCCCAGTTCTTCCTCCAGCCGTGCAATGCTCTTGCTGAGATTGGGCTGGGTTACATACAGCTCCTGGGCCGCCCGGGAGATATTCCCCAGCCGCGCCACCGTTGCAAAATATCGAAGCTGCGTCAGCTCCATGGCCGCGCCTCCCTTCCGTTTCGTTTCTATCAGCATACCACAGCCGCAGGCTCCGCGCAACTGGAATTATGCCGTTCGGTCATGAGAAAACGGGCGTGCTGCACATCCATGCACCACGCCCGCTGATTATCGTGATTACTTTGCTTCAGTAGCGTTCTGACTCTCAGTGGGAGCCTGACCGGTTACCTTCTTGGCAGCATTCTCTGCTGCACGGGTCTGGAGGGTATCAATGGTCACTGCCGTCAGCAGCGCAATACCCAGCACCACGTACTTCCAATACTGGTTGATGTTCAGGAAGTTCATGCCGTAGTCCAGGACGCCGATGATGAGCACACCAATGACCATGTTGCTCATTTTGCCGCCGCCGCCGCCCATTTTGATGCCGCCCAGCATTGCGCCTGCCATAACCGTAAACTCTGCGCCAATGCCAAGTCCCTGGTTGACTGCGCCGCCAGTGGTACCAATGTTGACCACCTGGCCAACGCCGAAGAACACGCCTGCCAGTGCAAAAATAGCAATCCGCATCTTTGCCACGGAAACGCCGGACAGTGCCACCGCATCGGGATTGGAGCCGAGGGCATAGACGTTCCGTCCAAAATACGTTTTGTTCAGAATAAACGAGCCGATCAGCACGGCGGCAATCATCACCAGAACGCCAGTTTTTAGTGCGCCGGAGCCAAGCCGGATGTTCAGACCGCCGATGTTTTTCAGTGCGGTGGATACATAGGCCGTCTTGCTGATGCCGCCGGTGAGCAGGTAGGTCACGCCGTTGAGGATGTACTGCGTACCCAGGGTGATAATGAAGGGGAACACCTTCAGCCAGGAGTACATCACGCCGTTAAAGGCGGACAGCAGCACTGCCAGCAGAATGCCGCAGATAATGGCAACCGCCGCATTGGTGGAGCCCTCCAGCAGCGCCATCACCATACCAACGGTGGAAATCAGGAAGCCGGTGGACAGGTCCATGCCGCCGCCCAGCATAATGAACGTAATGCCGACGCCCAGGATCACCAGATACGCATTCTGGTTCAGCATGGTCAGCAGGTTCGGAAAATTAAAGAAGGAACGGCCTGCCACTGCGGGGCCCAGTACGCTGAACAGCG
The DNA here is from genome assembly GCA_963615825.1 of Flexilinea sp. GTDB lineage: Bacteria > Bacillota > Clostridia > Oscillospirales > Oscillospiraceae > HGM13006. The sequence goes on along the minus strand of CAVEIY010000142.1, from coordinate 1,279 downwards.
CAATGAGTACCACCAGAACCAGCAGCATCAAATAATCCTTCAGATAAGAAGAAACACTCTTTTTCATGTGTTATGCCCCCATTGTTTCATTTTCTCTGTCAGAGGTGGAGGCCATATCCAGGATGCGCTCCTGGGAGAATTCCTCCTTTGTAAGCTCTCCAGCCAGACACTTTTCGCCGAATACCACAATCCGGTCCGACATACCCAGCAGCTCCTCCATATCGGAGGTTACCATCACAACGCACTTGCCCTCTTCGCAAAGTCCGTTCATCAGCTCATAGATTTCGTACTTTGCACCCACGTCAATACCGCGGGTCGGCTCGTCGAAGATGATAATATCGGACTGGGTTGCCAGCGCCTTTCCTACCACAACCTTCTGCTGGTTGCCGCCGGACAGCGTGCCCACCTTGGTTGCATTCAGGTTGGGCGCCTTAATGCGCATGGCCTTTCCATAATACTCTGCGATCTCCGCTTCCTTTTTCCGATCTACCACACCGGCATGAGAAATCTTCTCCACCACGTTATAGACCAGATTCCAGGAAATCGTCTCTCCCAGGAAGCAGCCCTCCCGCTTTCGGTCCTCCGGGATCAGGCAAATGCCATATTTGTGCATGGCGTCCTTGGGGGAGTGGATTTCCGCCTTCTTGCCGTTGACGTAAATCTCACCCCACTGGGCCTTTTCTGCGCCGAATACAACCTTCATAATCTCGGTTCGTCCCGCGCCTACCAGTCCGGAAATTCCCAAGATCTCGCCCCGACGGGCTTTGAAGGAGATATTCTTAACGCCATTGCCGGTCAGGTTCCGAAGCTCCAGCGCCACATCGCCAATCTTTGCATTTCTGGGCGGGAAGGTTGCCGTCATTTCACGGCCTACCATATAGCGGATCAGCTCGGCCCGATTGGTTTCCTTGGTGTTCAGGGTGGTGATATACTCGCCGTCCCGCAGAATGGAGACACGGTCCGTCAGCTCAAACACCTCGTCCAGCCGGTGGGAGATGAAAATAATCGCCACGCCCTGATCCCGAAGCTGCCGTACAATCCGGAACAGGATCTCAACCTCTGCCACGGAAAGAGGTGCCGTCGGTTCGTCCAGGATCAGCACTCTGACCTCTTTGGAAACCGCCTTTGCAATCTCCACAATCTGCATATGTCCGGGCGTCAGATCCCGAACCAGTGTGTCGGGGTTGATGTCCACCCCGAAATCATCAAAAATCTTCTGTGCAATCTGGCGCATCTTCTTCTGATTCACCAGCTTGCCCAGCTTTTCGCCGTAGCAGAT
>CAVEIY010000141.1:2870-5396 GCA_963615825.1 Flexilinea sp. | reverse complement strand
AGATCAACATCGACTCCGACCTGCGTCTGGCCATGACCGGCACCATCCGTCAGTACATGGCAGAGCATCCCGCTGATTTCGATCCTCGCCAGTACCTGAAGCCCGCACGGGCCAACATCAAAAAGCTGGTGATGCACAAGATCACCGACGTATTGGGCTGCGACAACAAAATCTAATTCTCACAAAAAATTGGAGCGGATTTCCGCTCCAATTTTTTCTGCGAAAATCCGTTCCAATCTCTTTTCACATCTTCTTCATGGAATGAATGACTCCTAGCGAATCCAGTGACGCATCCCATTGACCGATCGAATTGCCCTGTGCATCGTTCAGGGTAACCAGCAGCTGATAGGTATCATCGTTCACAGAAAGCTGCTTCGTTTCCATGGAATAGGTAATGTTTCTCCGGACAAAGCGATAATTCCCATTGTCCAGCAGCTCTACCGGCAGGGGAGTCCCATCCTCTAAAATATAGCCTGGGATGCCCGGAAGCATTACTGGCTGGGTAATTGCAAGCTCCGGAAACGCAATCTGTGCCATTTCCATCACCTGTTCCGGCGTCAGTTCGATGTACTCCGAGTCCGAATCCACCGACTGGGTGGCCGCAAAATAGCTCATGACCAGCCAGAAATAATCGTGGTTCTCCGGCTGGAATGTCCATCCCTCCATGTGCTGACAAAGCGCATGGAGAAATAGCGACTGTGCGGCACTTCCGCTGCTAAGCGCTTCCAAATCAGAGGCAGCCTGGGATGCTTCCGTAGTTTGACCTTCCGTCATGGTGCAGGCAGAAATCAACAGACAAAGGACAACGGCCAGGACGGTCATGCTGATTTTGGGCTTGCGGTAGGCGGAAATCCCCTGAATTCGCGCTTTCAGTCCACCGTCACCAAAGGCCGTGGTTCCAACATAGCTTTTTTGTTTCATCATAGCCTCCTCATAAAGCAGCGCCGCATAAACAGCAGGGGAGACGCTTTCGCTGTCCAACACCCGCTGATCGCAGGCCTTTTCACAATCCCGTCTTGCCCAGAAAAAGCACAGCCATACCACCGGATTAAACCAATGCAGGCAGCACAGCATCCGCCACCAGGCTGCAATCCAAAGGTCGCCTGACCGCTCATGCATCAATTCGTGGGTGATGGCAGCCTTTAAGCGCTGTCCGGTCAGTTCTCGGGGTAAAATCAGCGTTGGATGCAGCAGTCCGCCAATCATCGCTCGCTCCCCATAGCGCAAGGTGACGGTTCTGCGGATTCCCAGCTGCTGCCGAATGGCCTCATAGCGATTCTTTACGCCAATCGACTGAATCTCCTCCATAGACCGGAGCCGCCGAGCTGTCTGTATGGTCATCCATCCATAGGAAACGCTGCACACCAGTACCCCCACGGCCCATATGCCAAGCAGCCATTCCGAAGCAGTGACGCCGCTTTTGACCGGAACCACAGTAGGGTGAACAACCGTCGAAGATGCAGATATGTTTGTCTCCTGAATTGGCTGCTGAAATTCCGTTGCCACGGCAGTTGTCAGGCCGGATTTCGCATTCAGCACGCTGACCGGACTTTCCGGCAGCACAGGAAGCATCAATCGGAGCAGTAGCAATAGCCAAAGAAGATATTTACTTTTTGCGGATAAGTGCTTCCGAAACAGCAGCCGTAACAGAATTACCGCAGCAGCTGTTACCCAGGAGCCAACAGTGATATGCCAAAGCACCTCAATCATGATTTTCTCGTCCCTTCATGGCCTGAATCATCGCTTCGATCTCCTGGCAATCCTGCTCCGACAGTTTTCCCTGGGTACTGAGTGCCGCAAACAGTCGGGCAGGGGAGCCGTCGAAAATTCTCTGGAGGAAATGCTCCGTCTCGTGCATCACGCATTCATTCTCCCGCGCCAGCGGATAATAAAGGTAATTCCGCCCCTGTTTTTCCGCCTGAACCGCACCTTTGTCCACCAGCCGCACCAGAAGTGTCCGGACCGTATTGCCATTCCAGTTGTTTTCCGGCCCAACCTTAGCGATCAGCTCGCCCAGCGGCATGGGAGAATGATCCCAAAGCGCCCGCATGATTTTCCATTCCGACTCGGATATGCTGTAGTTCATGGTGTCCACCTCTTTTCTTTATCGTAACATTTGTAGTGATGGCTCCATCATAACGATTGTAACGATAATTGTCAAGAGAATTTCTCCACTTTATCCATAATCACAAAAACAAGATAAAAAGTCCGGATATCTCAGGATTAACTGGTGATATCCGGACTTTTCCATTCAAATTATTCTTCTTTTCGCTGAAACTTTGAAATGGGATTCGCATCTGCAGCTATTTTCAGTTCGGTGTTTTCAATATGGGTGTAAATCTCTGTAGTATTTAGATGCTCATGGCCCAGCACCTCCTGAACAGTTTTCACGTCCACACCGCGAGAAAGCATCAGCGTTGCCGCCGTATGCCGGAGCTTATGGGCCGAATATTGGGTTGGGTCCAGACCGGCATCCAAAATGTGCTTCTTCACCAACCGGTGAATGGCATTAGTGGACATTCGGCT
>CAVEIY010000141.1:0-2860 GCA_963615825.1 Flexilinea sp. | reverse complement strand
CTGTCATTGTGAATATCGCCATAATTCAGCCCTGCCAGCTCGGAAATTCGCAGGCCGCAGTTCAAAAATACCATCAAAATTGCAAAATCCCGTTCCGCATTTCGACCTTTGACGTTGGAAAGTAACGCCTGCGCTTCGTCCAGCGTCAAATATTTCGGCAGCGCACGGCGTAGCTTCGGAAATTCGATATCCGCAGCCGGATTTTCGTCCAATTGCTTGGTGCTGACCGTCAGATACTTAAAGAAGGATTTGATGGCAGAAAGCTTTCTGGCCCGCGCTGCATTTTCCACGCCTTTGCCGGGATGCTGGGTTTCGGTATGATAAACCCGGTCATTGCCCAGATACACGAAGAATTCATAAATCTCCGTGGGGGTAATTCGGGAGACAAAATTCAAATCCACGTCTTTGATCGAAATCTGATTGAGGTCGTAGTCATAGGGCAGCCGATCATCCCGAAATACAATCAAGAAGCGGAAGAACATCCGGAGATCCAGATAGTATTCGGAGATCGTGCGCCGGGACTGGCCCTTGATGGTTTCGTGATAGGTTAAAAACTCCCGGAGAATCCGGGGGCAATCTGACATGTCCATAAAGCCTCCGTACGTATTTCTGGAAAGAAATGATTAAAAACGCAACAAAATTTTTATTTTGTTGCGTTTTATGTATCTACTCCCCAGGTCAAATTTATAGAAATATATCCTTCAATTCATCAAAGTGTTCTGCCTTTGCCGCATAATCCGTAACCGTGCCAAACCCATATGCCGCATAGACAAACGGAATTCCGGCATCCTGTGCCGACTGCCGGTCTCCCTGGGTGTCGCCCACATAGACCGGATGCTCAAATCCGTTGCGCGCAATAATTTCCCGGTTATTTTCGCCCTTGCTCCGTCCGGTATCGCCAAAGCTCAAATGATCGCAGAAATACTTTTCCAAATGATGCGCTTCCAAAAACGCCTCAATATAGCCCTTTTGGCAATTGGACACAATGCAGAGCGGATGCTTCCTATTCAGAGCCTGCAAGGTTTCCTCCACGTCCGGATAAAGGATTCCGCCGTGAACCCGGAGATACGAATTCTCCAGCTCCATGCATTCCTCCATATACGCCATCTGCTGGGAAAACGGATGCCCCGGAAACAGCCGTCGTGCAATGTCATCCATCTGCATTCCCATTACGTTTTCCTGCTCCTGTCGGGTAATGGGCGGACGGAACCAATGGTGCCGTTCCAGCACCTGGTTCCAAGTCAGCAGAATTCCGTCTACCGAGTCCCACAGCGTTCCATCCAGGTCAAACAGGATTCCGTCACAGTGTATCATTGCATTGGCCTCCATCAAAACAGGCTGGTATCCCGGATAGCGGGAATTTCTGCCTTCTCCGTCTCCCCTGTTCCGTCCTGATCGTCCTGATCGTCCTTCCCATCATCGTCGCCGCTCTGATTCTCCGCTTCCTGAGCTTTCTGCATTTCCTCAATGGGCTTCACCAGATACTTGTCCACCAGCGGATAGCAGGCGCTAATGGACAAAAAGCCCGTAAAGCTATACAGGAACATTCCCAGCAGCACAATCTCCAGGAACGGATGCACTGCCATAATCAGCACATAGGAAAGCACCCACAGCAGCAGATTGGCCAGTCCGCTGAAGAAATTCCGGAAAATTCCGATAAACGCCAGCAGCCAGGCATTGGTAATCAGGGATTTCAGATTCAGCTTAACGGTGACAATCATCAGATAGATGTACTTCCGCATAAACACATAGAACATGCCAACCAGCAGCGTGACATACTTGCACACCCGCATGACGGTCACCAGGTCCCCGGTGGGATGGAAGGTCAGGTTAAACACCACCAACGCGGCAATGATACAGTCCAGCACGCCGAAAAACATGCCCTGTTTCCAGTTTTCCTTGGCCTTATCCCAGATATCGCTGAGCCAGGAATGACTCTCTCGGGAATAGTTTCGCAGTACATAGGTCACGCCGCACTTAGCCGGACCGTAGCACAGCACCGATGCAATCAGCAGAATCACCTGAATGGGCATCGGCACATACTGATAATAGAGCATGGCCAGGTATAGAAGCGGCGTAAACAAGCTCATAAGGCCGTCGCCGCCAGACAGCTTTACCGCATGGAGGGTTTTCAGCTCACCCGTTCCCTCAAAGGTCACATAGGCGTTTTTATACGCCGCCAGTTCGTCCACCGAGGAAACGCCCTCCAAGGTAAACCAGGTGTCCACGGTATTGTTGGAATCCTTGGCGGCCTCTCCCCTGTCGGTATACAGCTTCACCGTAAAGGTGCCGTTTTTATCCGGGGTGATGTCCAGCGTATAGTCGTTGCCGCTGGCGCCAGGATCCTTTGCCGTCACGGTCAAATTGCCGTCGGTATAGGACGCATAGCTGCCAGTATAGCCCCAACGTTGGAACGTGGTATACATGGTGTCATACACCTCGGTATATACCGCCAGCAAAATCGGCAGCAGCACCAGCAGAAAAATGAAGTTCACTTCAATAAACCGCCAGAATTTCCGCCCATACAGCTCAAAAAAATGAAAAAATGCATTTTTCTGCGGGGCGTCCTTTTCCACGCCCTTACCGGGCTTATAGTAGCTCTTATTTGAAAATAATCCCATAGGGAGTCTCCTTTGCGGCGAAATTCGCCCTGTTATGATCGTGTCTATTGAATTATACCATCCACACCGGCTTCCTGCAAGTGCTGATTTGTCCATTTTGCCCAATAATTCGAGAAAAAACGCTGCAATTTGCGCAAAAAAGCCACCAAAGCAGGTCTGCTCGGTGGCTTTTTGTTAGGATAGTGTATCAATATCGTGAATCAGCTGCCGGAGCTCTTCCTCTTTGGTCGCCCAGCTGG
>CAVEIY010000140.1:0-5414 GCA_963615825.1 Flexilinea sp. | reverse complement strand
GCTTTGAGTTCTTCCAGAGACTTCATGATGCTCCTCCTTTACATATACTTTTTGAGAATGTCGCCGACCATGTCGGGGGTCAGGCGGCCGTAAACATCGTCGTCTACCATCATAACCGGGGCAAGACCGCAGGCACCGACGCAGCGGGTGGCATCCACGGAGAATTTACCGTCGGGGGTGATGGAGCCGGATTTGCAGCCCAGCATGGCTTCAATCTTATCGAGAATCAGCTGGGAGTTTTTCACGTAGCAGGCGGTGCCAAGACATACGCTGATCCGGTGCTGACCCTTGGGGTTTAGTGTAAACAGAGAGTAGAACGTGGCAATGCCGTAGACCTCGGACAGAGGAATGTTCAGACCGTCGGCAATGATCTTCTGAACCTCAATGGGCAGATAGCCGTAGATATTCTGGGCGGCCTGCATCACGGGCATGGTGCCGCCCTGTATGTCTTTATACTGAGAGATGACATCCCGAAGCTGGGCTTCCTGCTCCGGCGTGCCCGAAAATGCAACCAACGTTTTCTTATTTGGCATATTGTTTCGCTCCTTTGAAGGGATTTCCATGTCAAAATGGATGGTAACCGTATTATATAGTTGATTTTTTACCACGTCAAGAATCGTTATTTTCTTCACAAAATAGGCCGTTTTTGTCCGATATGATACAAAAATGGGACAATAATATGGAAAACTCATCCAAACAAAGTGCGAAGGGAGACAGCACTGTTGTACGGCGTAAATTCGCAGGATTGTGCAGCGAATCATGCAAAATTTCGGAATGAATCCGGAGAAAATCCAGCGGGTAATACAAACTGAACCTGCGGGGGTTGACAGGGAAACAAAATTCTGCTAAAAAAAGAGAGAATAAACCCGGATGGAGGTAGGATTTGATGCAGCTGACGCAGCAGGAGATTGTGGTGCTTCGAAAGACGTTTTTGTTCCACCGATTGACCCCCGCAGCCTATATGAAGCTGTCAGAGCAGAATCTCAGCGGGGCCTTCCGGACAGAGCTTCGGGCGGGAGGACAGCTGGAATATCCCACAGAGGACCGGAACTATCTGGGGGTCGTTATCGCAGGAGAGCTTTTGGAGCTGCGGGAGCCGACCTTCCCCAATCGAACCTTGGGCGAGGCAAGTGTGATCGGCGTGATGGACCTGTTCAGCCGGGAGCGAGGGCCGAGAGATGTGATTGTGGCGAAACACCGAAGCCGTGTGGTCTTTTTCTCTGCCCAGCAGATTCGAGAGCTGTTTGACGCCTATCCGGGCATGATGATGCGGTATATCAATTTTCTGACGGCACGCACCCAGGAGCTTCGATGGGAATATCTGATGGCTGCCACCCCATCGGCACTGGATCGGGTGAGAAAATACTGCGCGGCGCAGTTGGATGCGGAGAGCGGAAGGGTGCCGCTGCCGCAGTCCATGTCGGCACTGGCCGGACGGCTGCATATGAGCCGATCTACTCTGTATCGCTGTCTGGAGCAGCTGGAGCAGGACGGCGTTCTTCGGCGGCAGGGAAAAGATTTAGAGATTCTCAGCCCGCAGCGGCTGGCGGAAAGGACGGCGGAACCATGCGGCTGATTGTACCAAAGAACCCGGGCACGGCAGTGGAGCAGCGGATGGCAACCCATTTTTCCTCCCGGGGACAGTCCTTCCGCTATCCTGACGATCTGGTGGCGGAGCATACCATGGAGATCTATCTGAACGATACGCCTGCCTACGAGGTGGTGTGCAGTCCTACGGATTTGCCGGAATTGGTGATGGGACGGCTATTGTCTGATGGTGTGATCCGAAGCACAGAGGAAGTGGAGCTGCTGTATCTCTGCGAAAACGGACTGAGGGCAAAGGTTTTTCTGCCCAATTGGGAGAGGCCTGCCGGTCAGCCGGCGGTAGAGCAGGTGAGCACCTGCTGCACCGGAAATCGCACCATTGCGGATTTGTTTCGGAATCAGACACCTCCGGCGCATTTGAAGCCCCTTGCCTATGAACAGCGGTGGATTTTCCGCTTGGCGGAGGCTATGAAGGAGGATATGCCCCTGTATGCCGCCACCCACGGCACCCATAGCTGCTTACTGATGCACAAGGGGGAGATCCTCCGGCGGGCAGAGGACATTGGGCGGCACAATGCTTTAGACAAGGTGCTGGGGTGGGCCTTGTTGCAGAGAATTCCGCTGGAGGAGTGTATTGTGTATACCAGCGGCAGAATTCCGGTGGATATGGTGATGAAGGTCATCCGGGCAGGTGTGCCGGTCCTGGCCAGCAAGGCCATGCCAACACGGGAATCGGTGCTGTTGGCGGAGGAATTCGGCCTGAGCCTCATTGGTGCGGCACGGAAGGACAGCATGGTAGTATTTTGAAAATTCTGTTTTGCAACCTAACAAAATCCCCACAGCAGTTGACCATTCGACTGCTGTGGGGATTGCTGCATCATATGGAGGATTGGACGGAACGGACGGCCTGGACTGCCGCAAGGATTTTCTCCCGATCCTTGACGCCGCCAGTTTCAACGCCGCTGGATAGGTCCACACCCCAGGGTGAAAGCTGCGTGACGGCGTTTGAAAGATTCTCAGGGCCAAGTCCTCCGGCAAGAATATAGGGTCGCGTGATCCCACTTAAATGGCTCCAGTCAAAGGTCTTTCCGGTGCCGCCGGAACCGTTATCCAGAAGAATATAGTCTGCGGAGGATGCTTCGGCACGATGAACGTCCTCCGGGCAGGTGACCTTAAATGCCTGAATGAGCGGGACGGAAACCGCATCACGAAGCCGGGCAAGGTATGCCTCATCCTCTTGTCCGTGCAGCTGCACGTAGGAGAGGGTACCGTCTTGAACCAGAGAGACGATTTCCGCAATGGGAGCGTTCACAAATACGCCAACGGCCTTTACCTCGGGAGAAAGCTGCCGGACCAGCTGCCGGACGGTATCCGGGGTGACGTTGCGCTTGCTTTTTGGAACGTTGATGATAAAGCCGCAGAAATCGGGTTTTGCTTCGTTGACATACTCGATATCACAGGGGCGGCTTAACCCGCAAATTTTGATTTTGCTCATACTGCCGTGTCTCCTCTCAGCTGCGCCAGCATGGACCGTTTGTCTGGCGCTCTCATCAGGGTTTCTCCGATCAAAACGGCGTTGGTACCGTTGTCATAGAGCTTTTGAATGTCCATATGGGTTTTGATGCCGCTTTCTGACACAAACAGGACCTCCGGCGGCGCCAATCTCCGGAGACGCAGGGAGTTTTCCACATCCACCGTGAAGGTGCGAAGATCCCGGTTGTTGACGCCGATGATCGCGGCACCGGCGGATAGGGCACGGTCCAGTTCGGCTTCGTCGTGGGCTTCTACCAGAGCGGACAGGCCCAGGCTGAGGGAAAGGGCAAGATAGTCCCTCAGCTGGCTGTCGTCGAGAATGGCGCAGATCAGCAGCACTGCCGAAGCGCCCAGCACCTTTGCACCATAGATCATATAGTCGTCCACGGTGAAATCCTTCCGAAGAACCGGGATGGTGACGGCCTTAGAAATTTCCCGGAGGTATTGGTCGCTGCCCTGAAACCAATATGGCTCGGTGAGGCAGGAGATGGCGGCAGCCCCGGCAGCCTGGTATTCCTGCGCGATCTGCAAGTAAGGAAAGTCCGGGGCAATGAGTCCCTTGGAGGGGGATGCCTTCTTGACCTCACAGATAAAGCTCATCCCCGGGGCAGCGAGTGCCTTTTCAAAGGGAAAGCCGGTGGAGGCGTCCATGGCCTCGGCCTGATCTCGAAGCTGCGCCAGCGGAAGCTGTTTCTTTTCCGCTGCGACGCGTTGCCGCGTTTTTTCTGCAATTTCCGATAGAATACTCACTGGTTGCTCGCCTCCACAAATGCCTGGAGTTTTTCATATGCTTTCCCGCTGTCGATGAGATATTCCGCCAGACGTACGCCATCTTCCAATGTTTTGGCGCTTCCTGCAATATAAAGGGCAGCACCGGCGTTCATGCAGACGGCGTTCCGCTTTGGACCCTTATCCTTGCCCTGAAGAATGTCTCGGGTGATCTGGGCGTTTTCCGCCGGGGTGCCGCCTACCAGATCGGATTTTTTGCAGGGCACATAGCCAAACTGCTCCGGGGTAATCTCATAAAGAGTAGTGGCTCCGTCACGGATTTCGCAGACTGCGGTGGGCGCGCTGGCGGAGATTTCGTCCAGCTTGTCGGTGCCATAGACCACCATGCCGCGACGGATGCCCAGGTTTTCCATGACCTTGGCGTATGGCTCCAGCAGACTCCGGTCATAAACCCCCATGACGCCCATGGTGGGAGCCGCGGGATTGGTGATGGGGCCGAGAATATTGAATACGGTGCGGATGCCCAGCTCCTTCCGAACGGGTCCCACATATTTCATGGCGCTGTGATAGGTCTGCGCGAACAGAAAGCAGATGCCAACCTGCTCCAAAAGCTCCCGGCACCTTTCCGGGGACAGGGAGATATTGACGCCCAACGCTTCCAACACGTCAGCCGCGCCGGATTTTGAGGAAGCCGCACGATTTCCATGCTTGGCCACCGGGACGCCGCCTGCGGCAATGACCATGGCAGAGGTGGAGGAAATGTTAAAGGTGTTGGCTCCATCTCCGCCGGTACCCACGATCTCCAGCACCTCCATGTCGTGGGGGACCTTGGTGGCATGGGCGCGCATGGCGTAGGCCGATCCGCTGATTTCGTCGGTAGTCTCGCCCTTCATGGACAGCGCGGTCAAATAGGAGGAAATCAGGGTGGGGCTGACCTGGCCGTCCATAATTTCGTCCATCACCTGCCGTGCCTCTTCATAGCTCAGGTTTTCTTTGTTCATCAGCTTTGCAATGGCTTCCTTAATCATGATAGTTTCCTCCAATCAGTGTAAAAAAGTTTTGAATGATCTGACTACCCTGTGGGGTCAGGATGGACTCCGGGTGGAACTGCACCCCGAAAACTGGCTTTTCCTTATGCTCCACTGCCATGACCTCGCCGTCCTCTGTCCGTGCAGCGACCAGCAGACAATCCGGCAGCAGCGATTCCGGAGCGGCAAGGGAGTGATATCGGGCGGCAGAGAATGGTTCCATCCCGCGAAATAGTCTGGATGCAGGATCCGGAATCACCAGCGAGGACTTTCCGTGCATCAGCTCCTTTGCATAGGTGACGGTACCGCCGAATTGCTGGCATATGGCCTGATGCCCCAGGCAGACTCCGAAAATAGGTTTATGGAGCCTTTGAATCACATCCAAACAAACGCCGGAATCCTCAGGACGGCCCGGTCCGGGGGAGAGGAATACCGCCTCCGGGTTCATTTCCTGAATTTCCTCCAGGGTGATTTCCCGATTCCGCACCACGCGAATGTCCGGGCGGAAGGAACCGATGAGCTGGTAGAGATTGTAGACAAAGCTGTCGTAATTGTCGATGAGCAGAATCATTGGATGCC
>CAVEIY010000139.1:0-5501 GCA_963615825.1 Flexilinea sp. | reverse complement strand
AGGGCCATCTGGCTGCCGGTGCAAAGCACGTGGTGATGTCCGCTCCTTCCAAGGACGACACGCCGATGTTCGTGATGGGCGTCAACCAGGACCAGTACCGCAGCGATATGCAGTTTGTTTCCAATGCATCCTGCACCACCAACTGCCTGGCTCCGGTAGCCAAGGTGCTGAACGATCACTTTGGCATTGAGGATGGCCTGATGACCACCGTACACTCTGTCACCGCAACCCAGAAAACCGTTGACGGTCCTTCCAAGAAGGATTGGCGCGGCGGCCGTGCGGCGACCGGCAATATCATCCCCTCTTCCACTGGCGCAGCAAAGGCTGTGGGCAAGGTAATCCCAGAGCTGAACGGCAAGCTTACCGGTATGAGCCTGCGGGTTCCGACGCTGGATGTCTCCGTGGTGGATCTGACGGTAAACCTCAAAAAGCCTGCAACCTATGAGGAAATTTGCCAGGCCATGAAGGACGCTTCCGAGGGTGAGCTGAAGGGCGTTCTGGGCTATACCGATGAGGCTGTGGTTTCCTCCGATTTCCTGGGTGATCCCAGAACCTCCATCTTTGACGCCAAGGCGGGCATTGCGCTGACCGACACGTTTGTGAAGGTGGTTGCATGGTACGACAATGAGATGGGGTATTCCCACAAGATCCTGGAGCTGATTCAGCATATGGCGAAGGTGGACGGGGAATAAATTCTGAACTTTTTCGGAATGAATCTAGCGGGTTTTGCGGATATCACAGAGAAATCAGAACAATATAAAGTGGTATATAATATGTGAAAAATGGTGTCCTGGTGGAGTAAACACCCCCCTTGGTACCGTAACGACAACCCATTATGCCACTGCTTGTGTATCCCATATTTCAAAGAATAAGCACTCCTTTTCTTGGTAGAAAGCCAGGAGAAGGAGTGCTTTTTTATCTGCATTCCCGGAACGGCAGTGATGCTGCTTCGGGTTTTTATGTGGAACCGCAAGATTTTGATATAATATGCGGTAATATTTGTATACGGCTAAATAAAAACGCGATATACTGATATCAATCCGCGGAATCCACATTGTTCCTTCGGCTGAGACGGTAAGCCAGCGGCGTCATTCCGGTGGCGGCGTGGAATTGGCTGATGAAATAGCTGGTGGTGCTGAAGCCGGTTTCATAGGCGATTTGACTCACGGATTTTTCCGGGTGCAGCAGCAGTTCCGCAGCGCTTTTTTGCAGTCGAACCTGACGGATATACGTGGTGAGGGTGCAGTGCATGACTCGCTTGAATTGACGGCAGAATTCGCTGGCGCTGAGTCCGGCCAACTGGGCGCACTGGGCAAGAGAAAGGCGTTCCATATGGTGCTGGTCGATGAATTGCAGTACCGTGCGGAGGCGGCTCATGTCCTCACTTGGGGCTTGTGGGGCGGTATGCAGCAAAGAAATCATTTGGCCCAGAACCTCCATCAAAAGCCCCGTAACCGTCAGGGGATAGCTGGGCGAGGGCTGGTGGGACAGCTGACGAATCCGTTCCAGCAGCGCCAGAATCGCCTGGGTTTCAGCGGTTTTGCCGGAAAAGCAGAACAGCGGGACAGAAGCATCCGCAGACAACGGAGTGACCAGAGAGACATCCAATCGGCTGCCGGGAAAGCCACACAGCAGTGATGGCAGAATGTCAATGCAGCAGTAGGCTGCGTCCGGGGTGTTGGGCTGCGCCATATGCAAAACATTGCTGTTAATGAATAGTCCCTGCCCTTGAGTTAAGACCAACTGCTGCCCCTGTACCCAGAACGCTACGGTTCCGGCGGTGACCAGGCAGAACTGAAACTCCCGGTGCCAATGCCAGCTGACAAAGCCGAGAATGTTTTTTGCCAGGACGGTTTCATAGACGGCCAGCGGAAAGTCAAAGGTGCCGTGGGCGGTGGTTTCCTGTCCTGAGCTGTCGATGGGAATATCATAGATCTGCATAAATACCTCCCATGGTGATGAAACGATTCTAACGTACATCATAATCGAGATTTTGACGGAAAGCAAGGGCAATACCGCGGATGAAACGGTGCGGTGATGCCCAAAAGGGGGAAAATAAATGGACCTGATTGAGAATACATGGAAGAAATCGGAGCAGGGGGTGGACGTAGCATGGCTGTCTCCGGACCAGGCGCAGCGGGTGATGGCATTTCACCGTGAGGTCCCGGGATATGCGCCCACGCCGCTCCGGAGCTTGGATACACTGGCAGCGGAATGCGGCGTAAAAGCGCTGCTGGTTAAGGATGAATCCTCCCGGTTTGGACTGCGAGCCTTTAAGGGCTTGGGCGGCATCTATGCGGTGGCGCAGACTGCGGGAAAGCAATTGGGGCTGAAACCGGACCAGATTACAATTCCAGAGCTGAAAAAGCCTGAGCATCAGGCGGCACTTCGTCAGCTGACCTTTGCCACGGCCACCGACGGCAATCATGGCAAGGGCGTTGCATGGGCAGCAGACCTGCTGGGCTGTCCGGCAAAGGTGTTTATGCCCAAGGGTTCCTCGCCCTATCGCGCTCAGGCCATTCGGGATGCGGGGCAGGCGGAAGTGACCATTACGCCGTGGAATTACGATGACACGGTGAATTATGTCAACAAATGCGCGGCTCAAAACGGCTGGGTGCTGGTGCAGGATACCTCCTGGGAGGGCTATGAGCAGGTGCCAAAGTGGATTATGCAGGGCTATACCACCATGGCCCAGGAGGCGGCAGCGGAACTGGAGCAGATACCCACCCATATCTTCCTGCAGGCTGGGGTTGGCGCCATGGCCGGTGCCGTGGCCGGGTATTTTCAGGCGCGGTATGGAGCTGCTTGCCCGAAGATCGTGCTGGTGGAGCCGTATGGTGCGGCCTGTATCTTCGAGTCCATGGAGGCGGAAGATGGGAAGCCGCATACGGCCAAGGGAAACGGCGAAACCATTATGGCGGGGCTGAACTGCGGTTCACCCTGTACCGTTGCCTGGGACATTCTACGGGATTATGGCAGCTTTTCCCTGCGGTGCGGGGATGATGCGGCCAGATTAGGAATGCGGACACTGAAAAAATACGGTATCATATCCGGAGAATCCGGTGCGGCAGGCGTCGGCGCGTTTCTGGAGCTGGCAAAGTTGCCGGAGCAGAAAGCAAGGCTGGGCATTGGTCCAGAGGCAAGCATCCTGTTTTTCAGCACCGAGGGAAATACAGATCCGGTATCCTATGAGCAGATTACAGCGGATGCCGATGTATCATAATAGGATAGAAAGGAAGTATTGATATGGAACATCTCGTGGAAGCCGTACAGAAGGCGGTACAAATTCGCAGCTACTCCGATGAGGAGGGGAATATCGCCCAGTATCTTCTGGAGCTGATGGAACAGTTGGACTACGACGAGGCGCATATTGACGCCACCGGCAACGTCATTGGCCGGGTGGGAAACGGACCGAAGATTCTCCAGTTTGACGGGCATATGGATACCGTCCGGGTGGAGGATGCAGAGCTGTGGCAGGTGCCGCCCTTCTCCGGTGAGATTGTGGACGGAAGCATCTGGGGCAGAGGCTCGGTGGACATGAAAAGCGCACTGGTCACGGCGATTTTTGCCGCAGCAGAGGCGAAGAAGCGGGGACTGCTGGAGGGGAAAACGGTCTATGTCACCGGTACGGTCTGCGAGGAATACTGTGACGGCGTAAATCTCCAGCATCTTTATAAAACCTGCGGCTGGAAGCCGGACTACTGCGTGATCTGTGAGCCGTGCAACAATGTGATTACCCTGGGGCATAAGGGAAAGGCGCAGGTGCGAATTATAACCAACGGCATTTCGGCCCATGGTTCCGCCCCGGAAAAGGGCAAAAACGCCGTTTATGAAATGGCGGAGATCATTCAGCGGGTCGAGCAGCTCAACAAGAATCTGATGGTCCAGGGCAAGGGCGGTACGGTGGTGCTGTCGGATATCTCCTGTGTGGCGGCGTCCCTCAATGCGGTACCCAGCCAGTGCAGCAGTTATCTGGACCGCCGGCTTGGGCGCGGCGAAACGCTGGAACAGGTAAAGGCGGAGATGGATGGGCTGATTGCCGGAAAGGATGCCCGGTGGGAGGTTGGAACCCTGGTGCATACCTCCTGGAAGGGCGAAGAGCTGCGGTATGATCCAATGCACGATCCCTGGGAGATTTCCAAGGATCATCCCCTGACTGCGGCACTGCGTCGGGCAGTGGAAGCGGTCACCGGAACGCCGGTCACGGAGTACGATTTCTGGGATTTCGGCACCAACGCCGTAACACCCATTGGTTTGGGCATTCCCTGCGTGGGCTTTGGACCCGGCGAATACAAGCTGGCCCATATGCGGGATGAGCACTGTGCGGTGGAGAAAATCCAGGAGGCATTCCAGGTTTACCAGCAGTTGATTTGTGAAATTTGATTTTCAACAGAAAATGCTGTCTGCTGTATGGCAGGCAGCATTTTTGCGTAAAATTTCGGGGAAACGGACGGTTTTGACTTGCGTTGTTACAAACGTATGGTATAATGTAGACAAGAAATAGACCATACTGCCCCGGAAAAAACGTGGGGCAAACCATTCCTACAATGCTTATGCCGGGAGGCAAGGAGGTTTTCCAATGCGCAAAACAAAGATTATCTGCACCATGGGGCCTGCTACCATGGATAAAGAAGTTCTGAAAAAGCTCTGCCTTGGCGGGATGAATGTCGCCCGGATGAATTTTTCCCATGGGGATCACGACAGCCATCTACAGCAGCTGAATATGCTCCAGGAAATTCGGGAGCAGCTGGGGCTGCCCATTGGAACCATGTGCGATACCAAGGGACCGGAGATTCGGACCGGAATGTTCCAGGGAGGAAAAGCGGTATTAAAAGCAGGCGAAACCTTTACATTTTACGGAGACAACCGAATGGGCGATGAAACCGGCTGCTCCACCAGCTATCCCAACCTCAGCCATGTGGTAGAGCCTGGGGTGCGCATCTGTGTGGACGATGGACTCATTGAACTGATCGTTCGAGAGATTTCCGGTGAGAATGTCATCTGCACCGTGGCAAACGGCGGCGAAGTAAAGGATCATAAGGGCATCAACCTGCCGGGAACACCGGTGGATTTGCCGTTCCTGTCGCCCCAGGATCGCAGCGACATTCTGTTTGCGGTGGAAAACGGCTTTGACTTTATTGCAGCCTCCTTCACCCGGTCGGCCCAGGACGTGATGGATATCCGCAACCTGCTGGAGCGGGTAGGGGCTGGCAGCGTGGAGATTATTGCGAAAATCGAGAACCAGCAGGGCATTGACAACATCGACGAAATCATTGCAGCGGCCGACGGCATTATGGTGGCTCGGGGTGATTTGGGCGTTGAGGTACCCAGCTATCAGGTGCCTATGCTCCAGAAGGAGATCATCGGGCGCTGCCGGAAGGCGGGGAAAAACGTCATTGTGGCAACCCAGATGCTGGATTCCATGATCCGCAATCCTCGGCCCACCCGAGCGGAGGTCAACGATGTGGCCCAGGCGGTCTACGATGGTGCCAGCGCAGTGA
>CAVEIY010000138.1:0-5524 GCA_963615825.1 Flexilinea sp. | reverse complement strand
CCAGCTTTGCAGCAGCCTATCCCGGCGACTGCAATGAAAACGAGCAGTGGCAGCTTTACAAGGCAGAGCCGGACAGCTATCAGGTGACCATTACTGCGGTTGCCAGCGGCAGCACCCGTCCTGTGGTTGGCGGCGTTCGCTATGCAGTCAGCGTAAAGTAATTTTCTATTGATTGCCCTGTGAGACAAGCAAGCTCCTTGCAGCAATTCAAGCGCCCACATCGAAGTTTTCGGTGTGGGCGTTTTGCCGTCTTGACAATTCCGGCGAAGAAACTTAAGATAGAAGAAATGGAAATGCTGCCGCTGGCGGCATTTTTCAAGACTGTAAATTAGCCAGAGCTAACAACTGAGCAGACATGAGGAAGGAATGAGGAAAGATGAACTATTTTGGAATGCCGCTGGGGATGTGGGTGATGTTTCGGAGATCTTTTCAGAAGCAGCTGACGGAAAAGTTCGCGATCCCGCCGAAGCAGGCAAAACAGGTGACAAAACAGGCAAAAAAGAAATATCACGAGATCATTGCAAAGGTGCCGGAATTTGAAAAGGCGGACCGGTTTCAGATGAATTTGGTTAACTGCGCCATGCTGGGGGCGTTTATTCTGTGTATGCCACAGCGCCCTGAGGTGGAAACGCTGACGGAATACTATCGAGATGCCATGATGATACCGATTATGCGGTGGTTCTGTCGGCTCAGCGGCAGGCAGAAGTTCAGCGAGAAGGACATTGCGTCAATGAAGCAAGCGGCACAGTTCAAGGCGGCGGACCGGAACCCCTATTCCTGGAACATGGACTATTATCCCTATGCCGATGGAAGCGGCTATGAGGCGCGGTTTACCCAATGCGGCATCTGTACCCTGATGAAGGAACTGGGGCTATATGATCTGACGCCAGCGTTGTGTCGGCTGGACTACAGCATGAGCGAGGCCGGAGGGGCATCCCGGTTTGTGCGGGAATATACCCTGGCGTCCGGCGGTCCTTACTGCGACTGCGGGTATCATAAGCTGTGAACCGATGATCTGAGCATTTACACGGAGCGGCTGTTGTGCTATCCTATATTTTTAGGGGGCATGATGGATGGAAAAACAAAAGATGATATGGCGCGGCGGCATTTACCTGGTTGGTATGATACTGCTGGCCCTGGGTATTACGCTGACCACGCTGGCAGGCTTGGGGGCGTCGGCCATTGTGTCGGTTCCCTATACCATCAGCCGTGGACTGGGATTGAGCTTTGCAAATCTGACGCTGATTTTCTACTGCTCCTTTGTGGCAGCGGAATTTATCATCAATGGAACGCGCCGCCGTCTGATTGATTTGCTGCAAATACCGGTCAGTATCGTATTTACCCGGTTTATGGCGCTGTTTCAAGGAGCCATCGGGTATCGGAGCGGATATTTGCCTACGGATCTTCTGGTGCTGGCAGGGGGAATCCTGCTGACCGGAATCGGGGCGGCAACTGCGGTGGACATGATGCTGATTCCCAATCCCGGCGACGGCATTGTAAACAGTATTTCCATGCGCAGCGGGAAGGAACTGGGCTTTTGCAAGAATTGCTTTGATCTGGGCTGCGTGACCTGTGCGCTGCTGATTGGCATGCTGTTTGGAAGTCCGCTGTTTGGTATTGGATTGGGCACGCTGCTGTCCATGCTGGGCGTAGGACGTGTAATGGCAATCTGGAACCGCGCAGTCAAGCATCGGCTACTCAGGCTGGCGGGAATGAATTCAGCGTAAACAAAATAAAACCTCACCTGTAACCAGGTGAGGTTTTTGCGTTAGGAAGGAGAAAGAAAAGCTGTAATTTGGGAAAGCTGATCGGCTGCGGCGGTGCGACCCAGCTCATAGGCTTCTGTAAGCTTCCTGGGGTCCTTTTCAATTCGGCCCACTGGCAGCTTGGAATGCGGACGAATGACCAGAATGTGACCGGCAGCCTCCTCTGCGGCGATATACCGAAGAGTTTCGTTGTAGTGCAGGTGCCGCTGCTCCATGGCCTGGGCCAGCTTGGGATAGGCCCGATAGCGACGGCGAATCAGCGGGAGCAGGCGATTGGGCTGCTTTTCATAGCCCAGCGGCTGGGTAAGCACTACGACATTTCGGTCATAGCCAATACGCTGAAAATAGGAGAGGGGGATGGAGTCTGCAATGCCGCCGTCCAGCAGCTTTTGACCGTCGATTTCTACCAGATTGGATACCAGCGGCATGGAGGCGGAGGCGCGAATCCAGTCGAACCCATGATCGGCTCGCCCGGTGTACTTGTGATAGACCGGTTTTCCAGTTTCAACGTCGGTGCAGACCACATAGAATTCCATGGGATTGCGTTCATAGGCATCAAAGTCAAAAACGTCCAGCTTCAGAGGAACCTCTCCATAGCAAAAGTCCGTGTTAAACAGATCGCCGGTTTGCATCAGGGAATGCATGCCGCTATACCGGGGGTCGTCGCAGAACCGAACGTTATAACGAAGAACGCGCCCAATCTGTCCGGACTTGTAATTGCATCCGAAAGCTGCACCGGCAGAAACGCCAATGGCCCCGTCAAATTGGATTCCGTGCTCCATCAGCACATCCATGACGCCGGCAGTAAACAGCCCGCGCATGGCTCCGCCCTCTAAAACCAGACCTGTTTTCATAGCAATGCCCCTTTCGGATGAGTTCCGTTGTTATTATATTGGACATTTTGGCGAAATGCAACCCCTGGATGGATTGTACAACGAAGTGCGTTGGGGTAGCATAATGTGATTTGCATATGGGGCAAAAGACCGTTGCGCGGCAATGAGTATTACAAAAATGATATGCTAGAGTGCTGAAACTACTAATTTACAATATGCTTGTGAACACGTATACTGAAATTAGTTTATGATCGAACGAAAAAATAAACTAATTGCGAAATTTTGAACCAAGAAGGAGCGAATAACATGACACTTGAAATGCAGGTTAAAAAGTTGCTGGGTATCAATGCCGTACAGAACATCATGGCGAAGTTTCAGTACTATTACACCGTCAGCGATTACGATGCCATCGGAAAGCTGTTCTATGAAAGCGACACCACCTCGGCAGAGGTCCCGGGCGGAAAGTATGTAGGAATTCAGGAGGTTCGCACAAAGGCATTTGGCGGCTTCCCGGGCGGCCCGATGCCCAAGCCCGAGGACGGCGAAGAAAAGCCGGAAGCACCGGAGGGCGAGGAACCCAAGGGACCTGCCGGTCCTCCCAACATGGGCGGCGGACGGCTCCAGATTCACACGCTGACCACACCACTGGTGGAGGTAGCAGACGACTGCAAAACCGCAAAGGCGCTGTGGATGAGTCCCGGACTGGAAACCGGCGGTCATGTGGGTGATCTGGCTGGCTCCTGGGCCTGGGAAAAGTTCTATGTGGAGTTCATCTGCGAGGACGACAAGTGGTATATCTGGCATTTCCATCAGATTGATATCCTCTGCTCGTTCTTCTATAAGTCCTGGACCGACGACTTCTTTACCCATAGCCTGATGCATGTGCCGGAGGAATTCAAGACCTTTGACCAGAAGTGGGAGTTCATCAACCAGAACAACCGCTCCGGCCATCCTCTGACCAAGACCTATTTCTACGATCAGGAGATTGAGCCGTTTATGGATGTCAAGCTCCCCGAGCCTTATGAAACTTACTAAGGAGGAATTGCTATGAACAGAGAATTTTCTACCCCCAATGCTCCGACACCCCTGGGCCATTACAGCCAGGGCGTGAAACAGGCCGGTTCCACGCAGGTGTCCATGCAGCTCCCCATTGATCCTGCAACCGGCGAACTGGTGGCAGGCGGCATCCGGGAGCAGACCGCTCAGGTACTGAAAAACTGCGAGGCTGTAATGCAGGAGGCATTTCTGGGGCTTCATGTAATCGTCAAGACCAACGTTTACCTGAAGCATCTGGAGGACTTCAAGGTCTTTAACGAGGTTTATCAGACCTTCTTCCCGGAGATCAAGCCGGCCATGACCGTGATTCCGGTTTCTGATCTGCTGGTAAAGGATGCGCTTGTCATGGTGGACATGGTGGCGTGCAAGTAATGTAAAAATTTTTGCCGTGGACCGGAGAAAGCCACGGTGGAAACAAACTAAATAAAGAAGAAAGGGGTCGTATCCTTGAGAAAAAGAATTGTTACCATGCTGATCGCCCTGTGCCTGACGGCAGGAATGCTGGCAGGCTGCGGCGGAAACGCTGCTTCTTCGACGGCAGCAGAAAGCGCCAATCCCACCTCTGCTGCGGCACCATCCCAGGAGCCTGTGAAGGCGGCAGAGTCTGAGCAGGAGGCCGAAAGCAGCACTGCGGCGGAGCCTCAGGAATCCCAGCTGGAGGAAAAGACCGAATTCCAGTTGGCGGAGTCTGTGGAGCTTCCCATTACCGATGAGCTTACTACCTTTAGCATGTGGTGCGGCGCACCGCCCGGAGGACTTTCCGTTGTCGGCTCTCCGATTATGGAGTACATCACGGAAAAGACCAACATTTCTCTGGAGCTGCTGGAGCAGAACATGATGACTGCCAATGAGAAGTTTAACCTGATGGTGGCCTCTCAGGATTATCCGGATATCATCTCGGCCTTCGACGAGAGCTATGCCGGCGGCGCGGTCAAGGGCTACGAGGACGATGTGATTATCGACCTCACAGACCTGATGGAGGAAAATGCCCCCAACTATATGGCCTACATTCAGCAGGACCAGCAGAACTACCGGGATGCCTATAACGATGCCGGACAGATGCTGTTCATGAACGGCTATAACGACTTCTATGTCCAGGCAAGAGGCAATGTGATCCGTCAGGACCTGCTGGATAAGCTGGGGCTGGACATTCCCGTGACCTATGACGATTACCACGATGTACTGGAGGCCTTCAAGAACGACGGCATTGAGTATCCCATTTGGATGCCCCAGGCACTGCAGGGCGGCGCGCTGCTGTCCGCTGGCTTTGGCGTTTCCGGCTATACGCTCCAGCAGACCGGCACCCACTTCTTCCAGAAGGACGGCACCGTATACTCCAGCTTCCTGACGGAGGAATATAAGGAGTTCCTGGAGCTGATGGCCCAGTGGTATTCCGAGGGCCTGATGGCAAAGGATTTCTACGCCATTGTGGATGATATGGGTTCGGCCAGCGAGCCGCAGATCCTGAACGGCAACGTAGGCATGTGGTACCATATGGCCGATAAAATCGGCACCTATAACAAGAGCGCTTCTGTAGAGGGCTTCCATGCGGTGGGGCTGGCAGATGCGGTGCAGCAGGAGGGCGACATCAGCCACTTCTATCAGAACGAGGGCAGCAGCAAATCCACCAATAAGGGCATTTCCATCTCCGTTCAGGCAGAGGACCCGGCGGATATTCTGTGGTTCTTTGACTGGTTCTTCACCAAAGAGGGCAGCACCGTTGCCAACTACGGCATTGAGGGAACCAGCTTTGAATACGATGCAGAAGGCAATCCTCAGTATACCGATCTCATTGCCAACAATCCTGATTATACCTTCCAGCAGATCGCGCTGCTCTATTGCTGGGCGGACATCCCCACCATTGTAGAC
>CAVEIY010000137.1:0-5560 GCA_963615825.1 Flexilinea sp. | reverse complement strand
ATTATATTGTCTATCTGGCCCCAAAGCACCGACAGAAAACCGCTTGAATACAAATACAAACGTTCCCCCTGTGTCCTCATGGAGCACAGGGGGAATTTTTATTTTCCGGAGGTTCCTGCAATATCCCGGCGATACTGCGTCGGAGAGATTCCGTCCTGCCGCCGAAATGCCCGGGTCAGGGTCCATGCGCTGTTATAGCCCACCTGCTCTGCAATGGACGTTACCGTATCTGTGGTGGCCGACAACAATCGCTTTGCCGTCTGAACCCGGATGCGCGTGATTTCGTCCACCAGGTTTTCCCCCTGCTCTACCTTATAAAGATGGCTTAAATAAGAGGGACTGTAACCAAACTTCCGGCAAAGCAGCTCAATGCCCAGCTCCCGATCCGCAAAGTTCTCCTGAATATACCGGCGAATGGGATCGGTACGCTTTTCCGGTGCTGCGGTAACCGGGGCCATGGACTGGAAGAATCGGTCCAGCAGCGTTTCCAGCTGCTCAAAGGTCTTGCAGCGGGATACCTGACTGTCAATCTCCGGTCCCACCTGAAAATCATGCTGTCCCCGTCCTGCTGGAAACAGAGACGCCGCCGTTCGCAGCCGTTTCTTCAGCGGCGGCTTCAGCTCCCATAGGGCATTATCGCTCTGGGCAAAGGTTTCAATATATGCATCCGTAAGCGCCCGTGCCTGGGGAAAATCTCCGGTAAGCACAGCGTTATAAAACAGCCGGTCATTATAGGTCCGGTACCGCTCCAGACTCCCCTCTGCGGTAACGTCATAGGGCGTCAGCACCCGGCTTCGTGCATAGGTGCTGGTTTCCTCAAACAGCGCCCGGGACTCCTGCCAGATGCGGGTTAAATCCCGCAGGCTGCGGGTAGGCTGGCTGACTGCGGCAGCAATGAGAATGGAATAGCTGTTTTCCAGATAGTCCACCGCCTGCGACATAATCCCGGCTACCTCGCTGACCATCGCTTCATCGGACAAGGGATGCTCCTGGGGCTGCTGAAAGTTAATCAGCAGCAGGATTTCTCCCCCTGCATCGGCGCTGTAGCAAATATGCCGGACATTGAGCATTCCCTCGCACACCAGCAGCACCGTGTCCCGCATGTGGTTGAATTCCTCATGGCTGGAAGGATGCCGGGACTGCTGAGCGTCGGTGCTGCCCAGCCCAATGACCTCCAGCGTGCAGATCATTAAATCGGCCCAGGGCAGCTGAACGCCGTTTTTCTCCAGCTGAGAGCTTAGGTTGCTGGTATGTACCGGGTTTACGCTGTCCTCAATGAGATTCCGCACAAAAATTCCCCGGAGCATTTTTCGGCATTCATAAAGCTCCTGTCGAAGCCGTTGGTTCTCCCGCACCAGTTGCGCACGGCGCTGATCGTCGCTCATGGTATTTCCTCCCTTTCTGTGCTCCATTATATCACATTCTTTTGCGCAGGGAAGTGGATTCCATGCGCAAAATCTTTGATTCGCGCGTAATTTTTCAAGTTTTCATCGAAATCAAATAATATGCGCATTTCTAAGAAAAACAATCTGGTAAATTCTCTGCGTTCGCACTAAGATAGGATCATCTTAATCCGAAACGAAGGAGGACAAATCATTGATGTGCAAAAAGACCGTATCCCTGTTCCTGGCGTCTGCTCTGGCGCTTGGACTGCTTGCTGGCTGCGGCAACACCACAGCTTCCACCGAGGCATCCGCTGCATCTTCCGCTGCGGCTCCCGCCGAAGAATCTGCGCAGGCTGCACCGGAATCTACTCCTGCCCCCGCACTGGAGGATAGCGCGCCGGAGGATTCTGCTCTGGAGCCGGAAACCGTTTCAAAGGAAGCGCCGGAGCCTGAGGACTACACCCTGTCTGACAGCGGCGAAACCCTGAGCCTTTGGTATCCCGCTGCCGGCGCTTTTCAGAACATGATCGACTACAATGAGCAGGCACGGCTGAAGGAAACCGAAGAGCTGACTGGCGTTCACATTGACCTGGTGCTGGCCAACATGGAAAATGCCAACCAGACTCTGAACCTGATGGCAGCCAGCGGCGACTTTCCGGATATGATCCAGAACCCCAACATGCTCACCGGCGGCGTCAGCGCAGCAGTGGAAAACGAAATGCTGATGCCCCTCAACGACCTGTATGAGGAATATATGCCCCATTACAAGGCCATCCGCGAGAGCCTTTCCGCTTATGAAAAGGACTCCAAGCTGGAGGACGGCACCCTGCCCATGGCGTATGCGTTCTATAAGGAAGGCTACGGCATCAACCTTGGTCCTGTGATTCGTCAGGACTGGCTGGATGATCTGGGACTGGATGCCCCTGTTACCTATGACGATTACCACGATGTGCTCACTGCGTTCAAGAACGACAAGGGCGCTGATGCCGCACTGTGGATCCCCTACACCGGAACGGTCAGCGGCTACCTGGCAGCAGGCTACCAGACCGGCAGCGAAATGCTCTGCCGGGACGGCGAAGTGCTCTATGGTCCTATCACCGACGAGTACAAGGAATTCCTGGAGATGATGAAGCAGTGGTACTCCGAGGGTCTGATCTACGCTGACTTTGCCACCTATACGGCCAGCGAGCAGTATGCGCCTGACGAGCTGATTTCCCATGACCGCACCGGTATCTTCTACTCCACCGCAGCCATGATGACCGAATTCGAGGGTAAAAGCTCCAGCGGCATGACCCTCACCGCCATTCCCGACGCAGTACAGAAGGAAGGCGACAAGAACCACGTATGCCACAACTACTCCCTGGTTCTGGGCATTGGCACCGGCATTTCCACCACCTGCTCCAACCCCGAGCTGGCTGCACAGTGGCTGAATTTCCAGTACACCCAGAAGGGCTTCCTGCTCAACAACTACGGTGAAGAAGGCGTCAGCTATGAGCTGGACGCAGATGGCAACCCCCATTTCACCGATCTCATCACCAATAACCCCGACGGCCTGCCGCTCCCCATCGCCATTGAGAAGTACGCCTGCATGAGCGGTCCCTTTGTCAATGACTACACCCGGATGTACGCAGGCTACACCGACGCGCAGAAGGAAGCCAGCGATATCTGGACCGGCACCTCTGACAACGAGTGGATGGTTGCAAACGTTCCCCTGGAGACAGAGGAAAGCACGGAATACAATGCCGCGCTCAACGAGGTTTCCACCTACTCTGCCGCACAGATTGCCAAGTTTATCACCGGTGAGGCAGATCTCGACACCGAATGGGACGAGTATGTTTCCACCTGCGAGTCTCTTGGCGTGCAGACCATGATTGACATCTATACCGACGCAGTTGCCCGTTACAACGCAGCATAAGGAGACGCATCCATGAAGAAAATGTACAGCATCAACGACATCGGCGCGCAGCTGGGACTTCCCAGCCGCGAGGCGCCGGGTCCCCGGGGCATGAGCCTCGAATACCTCTGGGATATTGCCGCAGCAGATCGTTTCATTGCGCTGCTGAATCAGGATGGTGCCGATCCCATCACTCTGGACGGGCATCCCCAGGCATGGCTCGCCTGCTATCTGGCGCTGGAGCTTCGCCCCAAAGTGCTTGGCCTGTTCATCCCTCCCATGGGCGGCGATGTTCCCATGAAGTCCCTTTCCTTTGGCGATTCCAATCCCCAGGGACATGTGGATTTCCAGACGGAGCCGTTCCAGGATGGCATTCTGCTCCACTTTGCTCCGGACACCCGGGATTATCATGCAGAATACCTGGACGCCATTACGCTTCCTGCCGCGCTGAAGGGACAGCACGTCTATCTTCAGGGCATGGCGCCCAACTTTATCACCGGTTCTCTGGCGCTGACGCTGGCAGAAGCCTGCCCCAGCGTATCCGTCGCCGGTCAGGACGGCAGCTTTGTCTGCGTCTACTCCACGCAACCGGAGAAAAAGCCCGGTCAGGTCACCGGAAAAAAGCCCATGCAGATGCCGGGAGCACCCGGCCCCATGGATGGCGGCAAGCCGCCTATGCCCCCTCGATAATTCCGAACCGAAAGAAAGGAGATCACTATGGAAACTACCCTGAATCAGGTTACCGCAATGTGCAAAAAGCTCAGCGGTCATGAAGCCTGCCATCAGCTGGTGAGTCAGCTGTGCCGTGATATGTCCTTTGGCAAGATGGAGGCCTTTGCCGATGCCTTTGCCAGCCGGGACGATATTCTGCTGGAGCTGCCCTGGGGCAAATACCAGAGCCGTGACAGCATTCGCCGTTGCCTGCTCCATCAGGCCGATGCCGATCGCCATGGCATTCTGGATATCCACTGCGCAGTAACCGAGTGCCTGGAAGTGGCCGGTGACGGGAAAACGGCCCGTGGCTGCTGGATGTTCCAGAGCGTTACCACCGCAAAGGACGGAGAAGCCCGCTGGATCTGGTATAAGGCAGACATCTGCTTCGTACCGGAAGCCGACAGCTGGAAAATTTGGACGCTCACCATCTATCCCATGTTCAACGCCAAATTTGACGAGGACTGGGGTAAGCTGACCCCCACCGACTGGGATCAGCTGGCTGCGGAGCTGCATCCCGATGCCCCCTTGGCGGAAAAGCCCTGGCATCTGGGCGATCCCATCCGCCTGTGGGAGTGCTATCCGCCCAAGCCCTATGCCGAATGGAACGAGACTGTACTGGGGAGGGAATCCAAATGAGAAATCTGGAAGAACTGAAGGTCGCCTTTGATCGACTGCAGGCCATCGACGACTGCCGCAACCTGATGAGCCGCTATATCTATCTCCACAACATGGAGCGGCACCGTGAGTATGCCGTGGAGCTGTGGAGCCATCGGGAGGATTGCCGCCTTCAGATGCCCTGGGGCCGGTATGACGGCTGGGACGGCGTAGCAGAATGCTATCTCAAGGATCACGGCGACGTATTTGATAAGGCAGAAAAGAACGGCACAAAGCCGGTTGGTCCCACTATGTGCTCCATCCATCCCCTGGATACCGAGGTCATCGAGGTCGCAGCAGACGGCAAAACCGCAAAGGGCTGCTGGCTGAGCTACGGTCATGAGAGCTGGAGCGCCGACGAACCGATGATGCTGCCTCCCGGTATGACGGCTCCTGCCGGTGGCCCTGGCGGTCCTGGTGGTCCAGGTGGTCCTGGCGGCCCAGGCGGTCCTGGCGGCCCCGGCGGTCCCGGTGGTCTTGGCGGTCCCGGTGGCCCCGGTGGTCCTGGTGGTCCCGGTGGCCCTGGTGGTCCCGGCGGCCCTGCCCCCAAGGATCCGGAACCCATCGGACGCTTTGAAGGCAAGAAAGCAACTCGCTGCATCACTGCCTACAGCAAATACAGCGTAGACTTCATTCTGGATGACGACGGCGTTTGGCGTATTTGGAAGATGCAGCTGTTCCCGCTGTTCAAGTGCTCCCGCTATGTAGACTGGACCCGTTATCCCCAGAAAATGCCCAAGTCCCATACCAATCCCGACGGAAAAGCCGACGGAAGCGGCATGGTATACATCTGGGGTAAGGACGTGATCTATCCCGCAGATCAGCCCCAGCCTCCCGTTCCCTACACCCATTTTGACGACATTGGTCCCTGCTGCTGAAAGGAGATTCGATATGACACTGGAAGAACTGAACC
>CAVEIY010000136.1:0-5582 GCA_963615825.1 Flexilinea sp. | reverse complement strand
GAGATAATTCTCTCCATAGCCGCTGCGCCGCAGAATATCCCGGCGCTCCTGCTGCAGATGGAGATGCTCCCGCCGCAAAAGCTCTACTGCCTCACGGGGGTCCTGGCCATTCCGGAAGGTTTCCGCCATAAACTCCGCCATGGTCCGGCGCAGCTGCTGGTCCAATTCCTGTACTCGGGGATATTCCCGGTAAACCCGCTCTCTGCGCTCCCGCTGGGTTCGCTGAAACTGATCCACCGCCTCCTGATAGCGGCTTCTCGCCCGTGCCAGCACTTCCTTTTCATAGCCCATGGGATCACTCCTTTAAACTCTCGCGGAACCGCTGCAAATTGCTTACCGCAGCCTTTTCCCCTGCGCCCGGGGTAAAGCCGCCCACACTTTGGGCCGCCTGCACCTTCGGCTGCCGTTCCTCCGTCGATACCTGCCGTCCGGAATGTAAATTCTTCTCATGCCAGTTCAGCAGAATCTTATTCATATACCGCCATGCCAGCTTGCCGGTGGCCAACACGGTTTTCTCATAGGCCTGCCGAATGGCGTCCACGTCAAAGCCCATATTCAGCCAGGCATGTATGTACTCCCGCTCAGAATCCACCAGTGCCCGATCCAGGCCCATGGCTTTTTTTACCTGGGCCTCCGGCGCCAGCAGCTCCAGACTATGGCTGATGTAAGCCGAGGCCTGCTCCAGGGTCTGGATGCCGCTGTTGGCCCATTTGTAGCATTCCTTCTCCAGGATTCGCATGGACATGGTGCGGTTTTTCCCTGCGCTCTTGTTGTAATACTCCAGTCTTTGCAGGCAAAATGTCAGTGCCATGCTGATAACCTCCGGCGGCAGCTTTAAATAGTCCCGGAGGGAAAGCAGTGTTTTCAGCTCTTCCGTGGTGAGCACCCGGCCCATCCGGCGGCTGACCTCTCCCTGCAGCAGTTGGAAGCTGGGATCCCGGGCGGAAAATGCCGTAATCTCCTCGCCGGTATAGACGGGTGCCTGCTGCCGGTCAAACCGTGCTTTGGGCACCACCGCATCCATCAGCCCCAGCCGCTTGAGCAGGCTTTCCGCCCACCCAAGGTTCTGCGTGGGCATATTTAGTTGCTGTTCCGCCTGCTTCAGGGTCACATCGCCGGTGGACTTCATATAAAGATATACCAGCGCCGCCTCTCCGCTTCCGGCCGACAGCAGCTTCCCCAGCTCTTCCGGCGTCAGGGTGATATAATCCAGCGTCAAATCTACTTCCTCCTGTCAATCCACCAGCAGTGCGTTTTCAGGCTCTACCTCCTGCGCCTGATCCTGGCTCTCAAAATAATACTCCAGAATGTCCTTGGCCACATTGGAGAAGAAGCCGCCGGTATCGCCGTGCTCTACATAGACTGCGATGGCGATTTCCGGGTTCTCCGCCGGTGCCCAGCATACAAAGGATGCGTTATCCGATCCGCCGTTACCATGCTGCGCCGTACCGGTTTTACAGGCCACAGAATAGCCAAAGTTCTGGAAATAGGTCTGTGCCGTACCTTCAGTGGCACACTCAACCATGCCTTCCTTGATGACCGTGTATTCATCCTCGCTCATCAGATCCGTTGCCACCGGTGCAAACTTGTTTGCCTCCACCAGGGTCTGAAAATCCGAGGATACCGCACGCCGCAGGAAGGTCGCATTATACAGCGTACCGCCGGTAGACAGTGCTGCCACATAGCGGCACAGCTGAATGGGGGTGGCCGTAGTGATGGACTGACCGATGGACGCCATCAGGGTATCCGCCTTGTACCACCCCTGTTCTTTTTCGGTATCATACAGGGCCTCCTTGTTCGCCTTAGAAGCCAGGATGCCCTTATTATCCGGAATCTCGGAGCCGGAGGACTGTCCAAAGCCGAACTGCTCGCCCACTGCGTCGATCTGATCAATATCCAGCATATCGCCTACCGTATAGAAATAGACGTTGCAGGAGTTTGCAATGGCCCCGCGCATATCCAAAAGCCCATGGCCAACGCCGGTATCGGCTGTATAAATCCAGCACTTACCGGTAAACCCGGTCTCGGAATATTTGGTATAAAGTCCCGTATCGTTCACCGTATAATTGGGCGAAACTCCGTTTCGCATGGCTGCCAGGGCCGTAATCATCTTAAAGGTAGAGCCAGGCGCCAGCGGATACTGAAGCGCACGGTTTGCCAACGGGTCGCCATCTGCCGCCAGCAGCTCGTTATACATGGTGGCATAGTCCTTGGGATCATAGGTGGGATAGTTGGCCGCACAAAGCACCTCGCCGGTGTTGACGTTCATTGCCACCACAGAGCCGGATTTTGCATCGGCACCGTGGGCATCCATATCCACGCCGCCGTTTTTGTCCTTGCCAAGCGCCGCCATTTCCTGCACATACTTGGCCAGGGATGCCTCTGCCACCTCCTGCATACCGATATCAATGGTCGTTACCACATTGTCGCCGCTCTTTGGCTCGACCTTCCAGTATTCGTCCACCACGGTACCGTCTGAGGTAACTGTAACCACCTTCTGTCCGTCCGTACCATGGAGGTACTGCTCAAAGGCGTACTCCATGCCGTCCTTGCCGACGGTGGCATTCATGCTGTATTCCTGATCCTTGTAGGTGCTCTCATATTCCTCCGCCGACATCAGGCCCACATGGCCCAAAATCTGTGCGGCAAAGCTGGTGTTAAACTCCCGAACCGTGGTAGTTTCCACATCCATGCCCGGGATTCCCAGCTCCTTGAGGATTGCCAGCTGATCCGCAGAGATATCCTTCACCGGCGTATAGGTGTCAGAATTGGCATAGTTGGGCAAATCCAGCTCATAGCGCAGGCCCATAATCAGCCGTGCCTCCGTCTCGGTATACTCGTCTGAGATGCGGTAGGCCGCCTTCAGCTTCTTCGCCAGGTTTTCTGCGGTCATGTCCGCATCCCAGCCCCGGTTTAACAGAAAGCTTCGATAGTAATACCGGTCCGTAGAGGAAAGCTCATCGGTGGTATACACATAGGGCGTGGTCATGGACAAGGGCAGATTTTCCTCATATTCAATGCCGTTTTTGATACAGGTCTGCGCCAACTGGAGCAGGTATTCGTTGGGATCATCGGAGTTAAACAACACAAAGCTCTGCAAGGTCACATTGTAGGTTGCCCGGTTGCTCACCAGCACATTGCCATGACGATCCAGGATTTCTCCCCGTGCCGCCGAAACATACTGGGTATAGGTGGTGGTGTTGGAGCTGCCATAGGTGCTCTCCTCTTTGCCCGTCAGCTGAACAGAAAACAGCCGAATGGCATAAATAATCGCCACCAGAAAAATCAGGAAAACTACAATACCATTGCGAAAGCGATAGGTTCTATCCATGGAATCCTCCAATCCGGGAAATATATTGCGTTATGGGGTAAAAGATCACGCAGAATGCTGCCGACAGCAAACACTCGGGCGCCAAGTCTGTAATGATAACCGATGCAGGCAGAATTCCACGAGCTGCCAGCGCCACCACATAAACACCCTCTGTCAAAAGCAGAGCGGGAATGCTGATGCTGAAAATGGTTTTCCAGCTTTGCAGCAGAAATCGCTGGGCCAGCAGTCCCGACGCAAAGCCTACCAGGGTCATCGCAACAATATGCCACGCCCCCATCAGGCTCAGCGGTCCGCTCCAGGCCCAAAGGCAGCCGCCTACCAATCCGAAAATGCTGCCCTTTTCCACGCCCTCCCACAGGCCAATACAGGCTGCGGCAATGGGCATGACGCAGGGACGGT
Organism: Flexilinea sp.; assembly: GCA_963615825.1. GTDB lineage: Bacteria > Bacillota > Clostridia > Oscillospirales > Oscillospiraceae > HGM13006. Next base: position 1,852 of record CAVEIY010000136.1, on the reverse strand, counting down.
AGCGAAGGTTCATGGCGCTGAATACCGCTTCATCCAGCAGCATGGCGGCAAAAAGCACCACAACATACAGTGCCATTTTCATGCGAAACCGCATTTTACTGGACATAAGCGCCTTCCTTTCCGTCAGTTCTTGATATCATAGGATTTAATCACAAACACCTGCTCCACCTTGCTGATGTCAACGGTGGGAGAGATGACGGCATACTTTGCCACATTGGTTTCATCGTCGCCCACATCTGTGACGCTGCCAATGACCAGCCCGGGGGGATAGATATCGCCGTCGCCGGAGGTCAAAAGCTGGTCGGAGTTCCGAATGGTCGCCGAGGAGCTTAGATAGCTTGCCTTGAGCTTGCCCTCTTTCATCAGCGTAAAATCGCCCTGGGCAATACAGCTGTAGCCGCTGCCGAAAATATAGGCGCCGATTTCTGAGGTGGTATCCAAAATCGTGGTGACAGTGGCCCAGTTGGTACCCACCTCTGTGAGGATGCCAATCACCTGGCCGCTCTCTGTAATGGCGCACATGCCGGTTTCCAGCCCCACTGAGCTGCCCTGCGAGATGGTAATGGTGCTGCCATAGCCGCTGCCGCCCCAGGCCACCACGTTGGCAATCTCCAGATCATAATCCGTGTGCTTTTCCGTGAGGTTTTGCAGCTGTCTGAGCCGCTCGTTCTCCGTTTTGTATGTCTGCGCATCCCGGATATCCTGGTTCATATTGGCCAGCTCTTCCTGAAGCTGTTCGTTCTCCGCCTGAAGCAGCTCGTAGCCGAACAGATAGTCATACAGCCGCTCTGCCTTGTCCACCAGCAGCGTAACGCCGTTTTTCACCGGATTGACCACAATGGACACCGCATTGTTCAGCACACCGGCCTTTCCCGGCCACAGGAACATGCTGCCAATGGTAATCAGCGCTGCCAATGCCGCCAGTACCAGCACCACACGTACCCGGGTGGTGAAGTATTTTTTCATGCCTCAGCCCCCAGCACGGGAATTCCTGCACGCCGAAGCATCAGCCCCACCTGGCATACCGGAAGCCCCATGACGTTATAATAGTCTCCGTCGATTTTCTCAATAAAGATGGCGGCATAGCCCTGAATACCATAAGCCCCCGCCTTGTCCATCGGCTCTCCGGTGGCAACATACCAGTCAATCTCCTCCTGAGACATGGCCCGGAACACCACCTGGGTTTCCTCGCAGTGGGTTTCGGTGCCGCCCGGTCCCATCACCGTAACGCCGGTGAGCACACGATGACTTCTTCCGCTGAGGGACCGAAGCATCGCTACGGCCTCTTCCCTGCTGTGGGGCTTGCCGAGGATTTTCCCGTCCAGCTCCACCACCGTGTCTGCCGAGAGCACCACGGCCTCCTCGGGATGATTGGCCGCCACTGCTTTTGCCTTCCCCAAGGAAAGATGCACAACCTCCTGCTGGGGCGTCAGGCCAGGCTCCAGGACTTCGTCGGTATTGGAAGGCTCCACCTGAAAGGTCAGCCCCATTTTCTCCAGCAGCTCTGCCCGACGGGGAGAGCCGGATGCTAAAATCAATTTCATTTGGAATTCCTCCGTTTTCTGGGTTATTCTACGCCCCGGACATACAGCCCGCGGGTGGAAACGCCGGGATCAAAGGTTCCGCCCCGGGTATAGTCGTTTAAAATGGCGTCTACCTGCTGCGGCGTCTCTGTTGTAAAGTTCAGCCGAAGGCCCCACAGCCCCAGTCCCCGCAGAGATTGCAGCTTATCGGCCCAATAGAGCTTCTTGCTGTTATACAGCTGGCTGCGGCAGGTGTCGCCGTCTCGCAGCACCGGGAATCGGCTGCCGGTACGGTCCACCAGATTGGTCTTGGTGCTGCCGCAGATACA
>CAVEIY010000135.1:0-5588 GCA_963615825.1 Flexilinea sp. | reverse complement strand
TTACGTCACAAATTTGTTGCGAAAACGCCGGAATACTTTGTGTATTTCAAGGTTCCGCAGCGGATTTGTGGGTGAAAAGAGCCGTCAAAGCCCGCAGCCGCAATTGTGCGGTGTTGCCTTATTTGTTCTTTGTACGAAAAAGTCTCAATTCCAGTGTATCTGGCTCGATCTGTAAATAGGGCTTTGCAGACGCCCTCAATCCAGTCATAATTCTGTCTACTGCATCATTGCCGCGCAAATGGGGACTATAAACAGCAAGCATATAGTCGCAGCATTCCACCATATAACACAACGCCCTCTCAATCGCAAGGCTGTCATCGGGGCGAGATACCACCATAAGGTGCGTACACTGCTCAAGCAGCATAAAATAGCGCTGACGCAGATTGGGATGCCATTTTGTAGCCAGCTCTTCGTGGGGAAGAATGCATTGCAGCATTAGCTCCGGATCATCATTTCGTAGTGCATTTACCATCTCGCCAAACCAAAGGCTTGCGCCGGAATCCGGAACTACAAAAAAACTCCTGCACCCCTGACAACGAAGCAGCTGAATTTGCTGCAGCATTACCTGTTTCAGTTTTGTACATTGTTCATCTTCCTCATCCCACCCAAAGTAGAAGCGGGATGGCACATGCGAAATAAACGCGCAATTTTTAACATCCATTCCAAGTGCCTCATTTCCTTTAGTGATTAACTATATAGTGAGTCATTTTATAGTGAATTATTAAATACTGCACCATTATATATAATAATGCTATATATGTAAAGAGGTGATTCACATGGAATATGGGCGTTTAGTTTTTCACATTGAGGAACTTCTACAGGAGCGCGGCATCTCCAAAAACCAGATCTGTAAGGCGCTTGATATTCCACGTTCCAACTTTAACCGATATTGCCGCAATGAGTTTCAGCGCATTGACGCCGCCCTGGTCTGTAAGTTGTGCGCCTATCTGGACGTTGGGATCGAAGCGCTCATTGAATATCAAAAGCCACAAACAGCAGAGCTGCCTTAAACGCAACTCTGCTGTTATCATCTGGAATCATTAAAAGGACCGGAAATGGAGCAATTCCAATTTCCGGTCCTTATCTTTTAGCGCTCGATCGGAGAGATGACTGGCTTCCCGTCACGATCCAGCAGCGGGGTCAAGCCGCCTGCATAGCCACTGGCTACAAAGAGATAGTTTACGCCGGTTTCCTTATCCACCAGGATCTCGATGTTTCCCAGCGCCCCCTGGGAATAGACTCTTTCAAATCGTTTCTCCGCCATGTTATACCTTCTTTACGGTTTCCACCACGCCCTCGGCCAGACCTGCCAGACCCTGAATTTCGGAGGGGATGATGATCTTGGTTGCCTTGCCGTCTGCCACCTTCTCCATGGTTTCCAGCGCCTTGAGCTTGATCACCTGGTCGTTGGGGCAAGCGTCGTTCAGCAGCCGCAGGGACTCTGCCATTGCCTTCTGGACGGACAGAATGGCCTGTGCTTCACCTTCCGCCTTGAGAATCGCAGCCTGCTTTTCTGCGTCGGCGCGCAGGACAGCAGCTTCCTTTTCGCCTTCTGCCACCAGGATTGCGGACTGCTTAGTGCCCTCTGCCTGGAGGATGTTCTGGCGGCGCTCACGCTCAGCCTTCATCTGCTTCTCCATGGAGTTCTGGATATCCGTAGGCGGCAGAATGTTCTTCAGCTCCACACGGTTGACCTTGATGCCCCAGGGATCCGTTGCCTCGTCCAGAATGGCGCGCATCTGGCTGTTGATGGTATCACGGGAGGTCAGGGTCTGGTCCAGCTCCAGGTCACCGATGATGTTACGCAGGGTTGTGGCCGTCAGGGTTTCGATGGCGCTCATGGGATGCTCCACGCCGTAGGTATAGAGCTTGGGATCGGTGATCTGATAGTAGATAACCGTGTCAATCTGCATGGTTACGTTATCCTTGGTGATAACGGGCTGCGGGGGATAGTCCATTACCTGCTCCTTGAGGCTGACCTTTTTTGCCACACGCTCAATGAAGGGAATCTTGAAGTGAAGGCCCACTTCCCACACGGTCTGGAATGCACCCAGTCGCTCCAGCACATAGGCCCGAGACTGCTGCACAATGTAAATGTTCTTAACGATGACCAGCAATACAAGAATTGCGATCACTGCGATTACGATAGCTAACGTCATTTCATTTCCTCCTGTCAAATTTGGTTGGTACCGGACTCTTTCCGCAGATCCGGTGATTGGGTGCAGTTATACACCTGTGGTTTGATGACTGGAAACCTCCGCGACATAGAGCTTAACACCGGCAATGCGTTTTACCTCAATCAACTGCCCCACCGGTATGATCTCGCCGTGTTCCGACCGTGCTGACCATACAACGCCATCGAGCTTTACGGCCCCGGTTTCCGCCAGGTTGTTGATTTCTTCGATCACCAGCGCCTGCTGCCCGATATGACGGTCTGCATTGGTGGGCTGTTTGTTGGGATTGCTGACCCGATTGACAAAAGGTCTGAGCAATGCCAGCAGCACAACGGATACCATCAAAAACAGCAGCACCTGCAGCCATATGGGTCCGCTGAGCGCCGAGACGATCATGGCCACCGCAGCGCCTGCCGCAAACCAGATGGACACCAAGCCCACCGTAACGGCCTCAGCAATGCCAAACAGGATCAGCGCCACCAGCCACATCAGCGTCATCGGTGAAATCGCACTTAACATGTTCCTCCGCTCCTTTCCTCTCATTTCACAGTGTAACTAACTGTTACTTGCATAGTAACCCATAGAATGATTTTTGTCAAGAGGATTTCGTAAAAATTTTTTCATTTTACAATTTGCCCCTTTTGCATCATTCTATTCTCCTATGCTTTTCTTCAGAATCCCTGATCTTTTAGACCGGAGTATTGACAAACGGTCCAATCCGTTATATCTTGTTAGATGGACAGCAGAAGGTTTCGTCGCCACAGGGCCATGGGTCCCAGGCTCCAGTCCCGTTTCACGGTATGGAACGCCGCACATTTGGATATACTAGAGCCGATCTGTTTGGATTGTTCTTGAATAGTAATTTCTATTTACACATCTTCTGTCCGGGGCTTGCCCCAATTCATTCACTGGAGGAATTTAATATGGAAAACACTTTTGATAGAATTGTTGAGATTCTGCGCGCACAGTGCGATCTGGATGAGTCTGTAACCATCACCATGGACACCACCTTTAAGGATATCGACCTGGACTCTCTGGACGTGGTAGAAATCGCACTGGAGTGCGAAAATGAATTCGGCATTACCATTGACGTAGAAGAGCCGCCGAAAACCATGGGCGAGTTCGTTGCCCTGGTGGATTCCCTAATCGGCTAACAAAACACAAAAACCTCCCTGCTCAGCAGGGAGGTTTTTTTCATCGGAACAACATTCAATTGTCTGGCTGATACTCCGGTTCCACAGGCTCCTCAGCGGACGATTCCTCCGCATTTGTCGTTTCCGGAGCAGCCGTCTCAGGCGCTTCAGAAGGCGCTGGTGCCTCTGTTACAGTACCCTCTGTCTCCGGATCCGTTGCAGGCTCTTCCGCTGTAATATCCGCGTCAGGCGTCTCAGCCGTCGCTTCTTCGGAGTCATCGGTAACGGGATTCAGCTCAATATCACCGGAGTAATTTGCCGTTATGTAATTTGCATACCGGGCCATAATGGCAACCATCTCGCAGCGAAGTGCATAGCTCTGGGGATTCATGCAATTCTTTTGATCTCCATAATACAGGCCAATAGAAAGTGCCCAGTTCATGGCTTCACGCGCATAGGGAGAAACCATGCCTGCGTCATCGAACTTGTCAATCAGCGATTCTCCGCTATAGCTTCCCTTTACAACCCCTGTCATCTTTGCATAGCGATACAGGAATGCTGCAATCTGCTCTCTGGTAACGCTGTCGTTAGGTGCAAAACGCGTGTCCGACACACCATAGACAATCTTATTCTCATAGGCCCAGGCAACGGGCTTATCGTAATACTCATTGGCCTTGATGTCCGTAAAGATGTCAGAGCCAAGCTTTCCAATGTCACAGCTCTTTCCGGTTTCCCGCGTATACTCACGGGACAGCACCGCGATAAACTGTGCGCGGGTCGTATTGGAATTCGGATTGAAGTAGGTATCCAGCGCAATCAGTCCGTTCTTAGCTGCAGAAATCACACTGGAAGCATACCACAGTTCCGGTGTAACATCCTCAAAGCCCATAACTGCCCAACGGGCTGTCAAGGTCATTGATGCCATCACAGGCACCTTGGAATTCACCGAATACTTTGTATCGCCATAATACCAGCCAACAAATTCACAGTCGGTTCTGGTTGGGATCGGCATACTGTCAAACGTACCGCCAACGGTATAGGTATGGGTAGTTTCCGAAACGCTGCCGCCTGCAGGGTCAAAGGTTACCTTCAGCTCAGTCGCGGTGGCCTGCAAATACTCCATATAAACCCAACGGTCTGCACCGTTAAAGCTGATCTGCGCCCAACCGTTGTAGGTGCCCTTCACCGTCACAATGGCGCCGCTGGAAATGCTGCCCACCTTTGCAGAAGAAGTAGTAGGTGCTGCACGGACATTCAACGTTGTGCAGTTATAGACCACATAGTTGCCGGCCTGCGCCGTATCCAGCGGATAGGAGGTATTCGACCCACCGCTGGAATAACTGTAGCCGGGATAATAGGCCGGCATCTGGAGTGCAGAAATCTCGCGTCCACCCAAGGAATCCACAAATCGCTGCCAGGTATAGGAACGCACATCCACCTCATTATCACTGGAGAAGTTGGCGTCATATACCACAAAGCCATCATTATAAATTGCCATCACCATCAGCGAATGTCCGCCAACTCGCATGACAGCACCAGGCTGGCACGCAGAAATCAGCGTTTTTAGAGTAGATGTGCTATAGCCACCGGCCAGAGTATTGGTTCCCAAGGTGTCTTTGATGACGTTGCGATAGTAGATACTGTCATAGCTCGAGGAATAAGCCAACTGATTGTCAATCGTAGCGTCCTGGGGATACTTATAGAACAGTGCCGCATACACATATCGGGCGAAGCCAACGCATTCCCAACCTCTTAAATTCAAATCGCCGCCCACATTGATGCCATATTGGCTTTGTTCTTCCACCGTCATGGTACTCTTGTCCGGGCTGAAATAAGAGCCATCCGGATATTCAGAAAGCGGCAGCGTTACATCGCCAATCGTCACTCTCAACGAGGAAACGTCAGACGGCAAATTAGAAGAATATGTATATGCATAAGCGCCAATGCAGTAGAGGCTGACCAATGCAGCCACGCAAAGCGCATAGGTTATAGCGTGTCGCAGGCGACCTCGCATTACAATCACTCCCAAAGGTTACAAAATGGTATCATTATATTAACACAGGATACGGATTTCGTCAACATGAAATTGTACAATCATCCTGTTGTTTTTAGCAGAAATCCTTGGAACCCCAACAATTTTGGGCATGAAACGCAGATCATGACATCTGCAAAAGAGCAGGATTCAAGATAGACAAAGAAAACCGCCCTCCAAATGGAGAGCGGTTTATGTTGGCATTACCTATCTTCACATGCAGTCACCCGCATACTATTGTCGGCACAC
>CAVEIY010000134.1:0-5637 GCA_963615825.1 Flexilinea sp. | reverse complement strand
CTGTCGATTACAGAACCCGGCTTATAGGTCAGATCACGCAAAAGGAGCGGTGCAGCATTGCATCGCTCCTTTTGCATTCTATTTCGGTTTTCCTTGCTGTGCGCCCGTGTGAAAACCGGGAATCTGCCCCATAAGCGCAGAAAACGTCACGGGCCGCAGAAATCGGCCCTTTTCCCTCCCATGCAGGACGCTATAATGAATGCCATGGATTTTATCCAAATACCTGCATGAAGGAGAACATCATGAAGAAAAAACTACTCACCTGGACCCTTGCAGCTACCATGGGTCTTTCCCTGCTGTCCGGCTGCGGCACTCCCGCCAGCGACTCCGCCAGCAGCGCCCCTGCATCTGCACCTGCTGACTCCGTATCGGCTCCGGTTCAGGCCGCCGAAGTCGAAGAAGCCTCTGCAGAAGAAGCTTCTGTCCCGGAAGAAGCCGCAGCACCCACCCACACCCTCACCTTCCCCGGCAGCGAAAACGCAGAGCTGGATTACAGCAACGAGGTTTCTCTCCCCATCTCTGAGGATGGCGCAGAGCTGACCATGCTCACCACTGCCGTCAATCTTATGGGCGACCTTGCCAACCTGGGCATCAACAGCTATAATGACTTTGAATATATGCAGAAGCTGGAGGAGCTTACGGGTGTTCACGTTGAAACCAACGAGGTCAACTTCTTCACTGCCTCTGAGCAGTATAACGTCATTCTGGCCTCCGGCGATTATCCGGACCTGATTAAGAACCTGGGCAGCTATTATTCCACCGGTCTTTCCGGCGCGCTCAGCGATGATATCATCATGGATCTCACCGATGATCTTTCCCAGTATGCCCCCAACTATGATTACCTGATCCACTCCAATGCCGACGAAACGCGCTATTACCTCACCGACGGCATGGTGCTGCAGTTTATGGGCACCTATGACAGCTTTATCAACAATCAGGGTCTGGTACTCCGGAAGGATTGGCTGGAGGAATGCGGCCTGGACGTACCGGAAACCTATGATGAACTGCACAACGTCCTCAAAACCTTCAAGGACAAATATAACTGTTCCACTGCCATTTATATGAACAATAACTGCACCATCACCAACCTGACCGAGGGCTACAATGTTGCCACCTATAATGTCAGCGGCTCCGGCGGAGCTGGCGGAAGCGGTGCCGGTCTGCCCTATTTTGTCGAGGACGGCGTAGTCAAGTGCTCCTTCCTGGAGGACGGCTATCGGGATTACCTCACCATGATTCATCAGTGGTATGAAGAAGGTCTGATGGATTCCGACTTTGTCTCCATTGAGTATGACCCCTTCTCCAGCTATCTCAGCGGCCAGATTACCTCCGATCAGATGGGCGTATGGTGTACCTCCGGCGAGGGCATCGACAACTATACGGTTCCCGTGGTCTGCATGGCCTCCCCTGTCCAGAACAAGGGCGATATGCAGCATCTCACGGAAATGACCCTGGCGCCTGCCGACGACATCACCGCTATCTCCATCAGCTCCGCCTGCGAGAATCCCGAAATCGCCATGGCATGGCTGGACTACTGGTTCTCCGAGGACGGCATCGCCTTCTACAACTTCGGCCTGGAGGGCACCGACTACACCCTGGACGAGAATAACACCCCACTGTTTACCGATGCAGTCGTAAACAACGAATTCGGCCTGTCCGCCTCCAACTACATGCGCTGCCGCTGTGCATTCGGCACCATGCCCTCTCTGATGCTCCGGTATCGCAGCGCTTACCTGAACTCCGATCTGGTAAACGAGGCCTGGGACGTTTGGACCTCCAACCTGGACGGCACCATGGCAATCTCCAGCAACGTCACCATGACGACGGAGCAGAAGGAAGCCGAAAGCTATAAAGCAAGCGATATTATGACCTATGCCAACCAGATGATCTCCCAGTTTGCCAACGGCGACACGGACATCGACACTCAGTGGGATACCTTCGTGTCCAACCTGAAGGACATGGGCATTGAGGAGTGCATTGCGCTGGAGCAGGCCGCTTACGACGCTGCCAACGGCTGATACACCCTGACAATCACGGGGGAGAAGCCAATCTCCCCCGTTTCTTCCCAACCACCACAGAAAGGATGAAGAACATGGCAACCTATGAGCATCTGCTCTCTCCGCTGAAAATCGGAAATGTAACGCTGAAAAACCGCATGCTCAACTCCAAGTGCGTTTCTTCCGACGAAATGGAGCCGGAATTCTCCGGTCCCTTTTATGAGCATCTGGCACGGAACGGCGCCGCACTGGTCTGCGTCGGCGTTGGTGCGCTGCCCGATTGCGAGGGAAATTACAGCCGTATGGCCCCCTGCCACATGGACGATCCCGAAAGCCGTAAGGCCTATATGGAGATTATCGAGAAAATTCATGCCCAGGGCAGCCTGGCTACGGCCTCGATGATGGCAATCGAGCCGCAGAACGTGATGATTTCCGACGTTCCTGACTGGAACGCCATTCCCATGACCGGCGACTATTCCGCCAACCTCTTTGAAAAGCCTGCCATCTCCGCAGAACGTCTGGAGGGAATGATTCAGGACTTTGTGAACGCCAGCGTCTACTTCAAAGGCATGGGCTTTGACGGCGTGACCATCTATGCCTGCTACCGCGGCAGCATTCTCGCCTGCTCCCTTAGCCCCTGGTTTAACCACCGTACCGACAAATACGGCGGCAAGACCATGACCGAGCGTGCCGCTCTGACGCTGGAGGTATTCCGCCGGATCAAGGAAGCCTGCGGCCCGGATTTCCTGATTGAGTGTCAGACCTCTGCCACAGAAGAGGGCGGCTATACCCTGGAGGATTGGCTCACCTACTGTAAGCTCTGCGAGGGTCTGGTAGATATCTTCCAGATTCGCGGCTGGGACGGCTCTTATACCCATGTCAACAGCCACAATCTGCACAAGGAGGCCCCCTATAACCTGCAATTCGCCGCCGCTGCCAAAGCCCGCGGGATTCGGTGTGCTTTCTCCCCGGTAGGCGGCTTCCATGACCCCGATCTCATTGACCGTTTTATTGCAGAAGGAAAATGCGACTGTGTTTCCATGGCCCGCGCCTTCATCTGCGATGAGCATTATTATGACAAAATCAAAGCAGGCCACGGCGAGGATATCACCCCCTGCCTGCTGTGCAATGGCTGCCACGGAAGCTTCTGCGCTGTCAACCCCATTGCCGGTTATCACCACATGCTGGATCGCATGTTCCATCCCTCCGGCGAAAAGAAGAACATCGCAGTCATCGGCGGCGGACCTGCCGGTATGCGGGCGGCGCTGTTCGGTGTCGAGCAAGGGCATACCGTCACGCTGTATGAAAAGAGCAGCACCTTGGGCGGTCAGCTGAAATTCGCAGACTATGTGGATTTTAAATGGAATCTCAAGGATTATAAGAACTGGCTGATCCGCGAAATCGAAAAGTCCGATGTAACGGTCCATCTCAATACCGAAGCAACCCCTGCGCTGCTGAAGGATCAGGGTTACGACGTGATGATCGCCGCACTGGGTTCCTCCCCCAAGCGGATTCCGGTACCCGGCGCAGACGACGCAAAGGTTTATCTGGCCGAGGATGTATTTGGCAAGGAGCAGGAGCTGGGGCACAATGTGGTTGTCATCGGCGGCGGCGATACCGGTCGCGAAGCAGCGCTGTATCTGGCCAAGGCCGGACATAAGACCACACTGGTCACCCGCGGCGATATCAAGCTCTTTGACGATCCCCACTCCAAGCGCGCCACAGAGCTGGACTACGAAAACGAGCCGAACTTCTCTTACATCGACAACGCAAAAACCATTCAGGTCACCCCCAACAGCGTTACGCTGGATGTGACCCTGAATGTACCCAAGTTCGAGGGCGATTTTGGCATGATGTTCATGATGATGGGCCAGCAGGAGGGCGCTCCCTCTGTGATGCCCGACTCCCGTCCCGAGGGCTTCCCGCCCCGTAAGGAACCATTTGATCCCCATGCCGCCTTTGAAGAGGAGAACGGCGAGGGGCACGAGGGTCCCGGCGGTCCTCCTCCCATGCCGCAGGTGGATAAATCCAAGCTGCCCCATGAGACTCGGACCATCTCCTGTGATGCAGTGGTCATCTCCGGCGGCAGACAGGCATTGAACGCCGAGGACTTCCAGGGCGTTGCGCCCAAGGTGGTTTCCATCGGAGATTGCTTCTATCCCGAGGGCATTCGCAACTGCAACAACACGGCTTACGCCGCCATTATGCAGCTGTAAGACAGCAAGAAACGCCACAGCGTACCATTTCCGTACGCTGTGGCGTGCTTATTTTTATTTCGGATCACACATCAAATGCATGACCACCTGGGCCATAGTTTCCATCTCCTGCACCGTGGTATATTCCCGGACTGAGTGGATTTCGTGCATACCGGTTGCCAGTACCAGGCAGGAAATCCCGTGGGCCGATAAAAAGCTGGCGTCGCTTCCTCCGCAGGCCCGCTGAAACACCGGCTCCAATGCCGCCATCCTGGCCGCCCGGCAGAACCGCTGACAAATAGGTGCGGCTTCTTCCACCGACCAGGCGGTATATACCGTGGAAATCTCCAGCTTCACCGATCCGCCGGCTTTTTCCGCCGCCTCCCGGAAGCACTGAGCCATATGATCCCGCTGCTTCAGGGCCGAAGCATGGACCAGAGAGCGCGTCTCCCCTTCTACAAAGCACCAGTCCGGCACAATGTTTCCGCTGGTACCGCCACGAATGATGCCGATATTCGCGGTGGTATCCGGATCCACCCGCCCAAGGCGCATATGTGAAATGGCGTCTGCCGCCATAGACACTGCGTTGATGCCGTCCTCGGGCTTCAGTGCCGCATGCGACGCTTTCCCCTCTAACGTTGCCATCACACGTATGCCCGTAGGCGCTGCCAGCACCGCCGTACCAATCGCTCCGTCCGTATCCAGCACATAGGCCTGTTGGGACCGAATGCAATCATAATCCAGCTTCTGTGCGCCCTCCACAAAATACTCTTCACAGGCGGTAAAAATTACTTCAATATCCCGATGGGGCAAATGCTGCGCCTGAATCCGGCGAACCGCCTCTAAAATTTCCACCACACCGGTGAGATCGTCCCCGCCCAGAATCGTGGTGCCGTCGGTATGAATGGTACCGTCTGACTCTACGGTAATCTTCTTATTCTCACAGGGCGTTACTGTGTCCATATGTGCCGTAAAGAGGATCGGCTCACCAGGGAGTTGTCCCGGCAGATAGCCGTACAGGCTGCCGCTGTGCGTCTCTGGGAACGCATCGTCAACTGAAACCGAAAATCCCAGCTCCAGCAGCTTTTCCATCAGGCATTGGCGAATTTCTGCCTCATGCTTTGAGGGGACGGAATAGGCCGCCAGCTCCAAAAATTCTGAAATCATCCGTTCCATATGCTTCTCCCCTGTTAGAAAATAATCGGGCAATACTGCATAATTTGGCAAGAACATTCAGCCAGAGATTTTGTAGTGGAAAAAGGCAGTTTTTCGCAGGAATACTTTGTGTATTTCAAGAAAAAATAACGCATTTCCGCCGCAAAAGATCCGCTGAAGGTCGCAGCCACAATTGTGCAGTGTTGCCATAAATGAAAAAAAGCACCGACAGAATCTGTCGGTGCTTGGAGCGGGTGACGAGGCTCGAACTCGCTACCTCCACCTTGGCA
>CAVEIY010000133.1:0-5674 GCA_963615825.1 Flexilinea sp. | reverse complement strand
GGCAATACCGCATAATTCGGCAAGGAGATTTGGCGTGGAATTTTGCAACACAAATTTGTTGCGAAAACGCCGGAATACTTTGTGTATTTCAAGATTTTCGCAGCGGATTTGTGGGGTAAAAGAACCGTCAAAGCCCGCAGCCGCAATTGTGCGGTGTTGCCTTTACTTTTCTCTTTTTCTCTGGCATAATAGTCCTGGGGATACCCCGAAAAGAGAGTAGAAAAGGAAAGGAAGGATCCATATGATTGTTTCTGCACTAAAAAAATTCGCCGCAGAGAATCAGCTGACCGTATCTGACGGAATCGCCTATGGCAACTACCAGGGCTATGCCATCTCCCTATCCGAAGGGATGGGCTACAAGCTGCTGACCGTCTCCACCCATCTCGATGACACCGCAGGCACCTGGCTGGATGCGCAGCTGTCCGCCCACAATCTCATGAAGGAATTCCGGGTAGATGACGTACAGCTCACTGAAATCGGCATTCAGATTGTGTTCACCGACAATCCCGGCACCATGAAATGTTTCCGTGCATTCCTCCAGTGGTTCTTCCCACTGCTGTCTCAGTCCGGCGCAACCGGCTATGATTGCTGCTGTAGCTGCGGTCAGCCCTTTGGCGGTGCAGAAACCTGGAAAATAGCCGGTGAAATTCCGCTGCACATTCATCCCGGCTGTGCGCAAGCCATACTCCACGAGGCAAAGCAGGAGGAGGAAGCGGAGGCACAGACCGGTTCTTACGGAAAGGGCCTTCTGGGCGCGCTGCTGGGCGGACTGTTGGGTGCCGTACTCTGGGCATTGGTGCTGTACCTTGGTTACATTGCTGCCGTCGTTGGTCTGATTATCGGCCTGATGGCAGAGCTGTTTTATCGAAAGCTCGGCGGCAAAAACGGCAAGGGCAAAATTCCAATTTTGATTCTTGGCGCGATTGTGGGCGTTGTACTTGGCACCTTTGCCAGCGACGCCATCACCCTTGGCACCATGATTGCAAATCATGAGATCAACCTTGGCTTTGGTGAAATCATCCCCTACATCTTCTACCTGCTGGGCGAGTCCACGGAGTATTTTGACGCTACCATGGCAAACATCGTAGAAGGTCTATTGTTCGCCCTCATCGGTATGGGCGGTATGCTCTATAAAACCCATAAGGAAACTAAGAAGTTTAAGATGAAAGATATGGACTAAGCAAAATCCCCAGGCTGCACAGTAACGTCAGCCTGGGGATTCTATTATGTTATTCGTTCTCCTGCTTCGGCACCATAATCTCGATGGGCTTCGGGATATTGGTCACCACCGCCTGCTCCGTCTCGCCGCCGAATTCACCGTCCAGCGTCCAGGGAACCGGCTCCTGGAAGGTCAGGGTTACGGTATCACACTGGAGAATGTGGAAATAATCCGGGCGGAAGTCCCGGGCAATCAGGCTTCCCACCAGCGCATTATAGTCTGCCAATACCTTAGGTGCCTTCACCAAAATCAGCTCATTGAGTCCGTCGTCCATTTTGACAATGTCGTCATCCAGGGCCTTAAATCCACCCACAGAGGTTGCATTGGTGACCATTCCCAGGATCACATCATCCTCGATCACCGTGTCCGCCGTCTCTGCCACCACATGGATGGGGCGAATATCCGACAGGGACCGAATTCCCTCAAGAATATACGCCGCTCTGCCCAGCGCCTGCTTGCTGGCATGGGGCGTGGCATAGCTGACCTTGGTAAAGGCGCCGAATGCCGCCACATAGGTAAAATACCGGTCGTTGAAGCCGCCCATATCCACCGGGAACACCTGGCCCTCTACGATGTTCTGGGCCGCCTCCTTGATGGTCTTTGGAATATGCAGAGAGGTGGCAAAATCATTGACGGTACCAGCCGGGATATATCCCAACACCGGACGGCGACTCAGCGTCATCAGGCCGGAAACCGTCTCGTTCAAGGTGCCGTCTCCGCCGCAGGTAACCACCATATCAAACTCTTCTCCCCGCGCCTGCAAAAACTCCGGAATATCCAGGGGTTTCTGGGTGGGATGGCACAATACGTCATAGCCGTTCGCGGTAAAGTAGTCAATCACGTCCATCAGCTGGAAACGCATTTCCTCTTTTCCCGCAGCGGGGTTTACAAAAAACAGCATTTTCTTCATCATGTTCGTTCCTCCACAGGAAATCATCCTTTAATTCATTGGGGGTGAGATCGCAAATCGTGTCAGCTGGCAATCCGTTTCCTTCAGCAGCTCCGAAAACCGCTGAGTGAGAGATTCGGTGCGCAAATCCTCGGTCACCTGGTCCTTCCATTGGAAATTATCCCGGTAGCTTAGGAAGAAGATCAGATGAACGCCATAGTTGGATTCTGCAATGCCGATATCGCCGTAGGCATGCCCCTGGGGATCAAAGCACCAGGCGCTGAACTCTGCGCCCAGTTGGCCCGGCGCAATATTGGTCAGCAGTCCGCCTGCATCCCGGCTGCCGCTGTCCGCCGATTGCTGCTGCGCCAGCTCACAAAACGCCTGTTCCGTGCCCCCCTGCTGCCGGAGTGCTTCCAGATCCGCCTGCGCACGTTCCCGTGCCGTCGACCAGTCCCCCTGTTCTTCCGGCAGATAGAGCACCTGACGAATATCCACATTGGGCAGCTCCGATTGGGGAAGCGCCGAATAGTCCGACTGATGGGCCTGATAATAAGCCTCCAGCTGATCCTCGGAAAATGTCCCGGCCTGGTAGAGCGCATCGGAATAGGACTGCGCCAGGAACGTATCCCGCAGATACTGCCGATAGGTTTTCTCCGTTACCGCAGGACCATACCGCGCCTGAAGATAGGCTGAAACGTCTCCCGTTCCGTCCTTTTTCGCATAGCCCGATGCTGCCGCCATATCGCCCAGCTGCGCAAGGCTTGCTTCAAAAGCACCGATCTTCTCTGAATCCGGTTGGAATCCCGCACGATTTGCCCGGGCCACCAGACTCGCGGTCAACGCCGCATCCTCCAGCGCCTGCTGCCGGAAATAATCCGCCCAGGTATAGCCCTCATCCAGATTGATGTACTGCCGCTCCAGGTTTCCACTGGGGTCAAAGGGCAGTTGGGCATTCTGCTGCGAATACTGGGATTGCAGCTCCGCCACCGCGCTGCGATAGTAGATGGCAAACGTCCGGTTGTCCATGGCAATGCCTTCGTTGCCCCACATTGCAGTAGCGTCAGGATCATACTGTCTGCATCCCAGCCAAACCACCAAAAGGATTGCCAGCAGCAGCAAAACGGACAGGAAAAGCCCCCGTCGTTCCCCCGGCGTATAGCGGGGCTGCCGAGGCGCCTGGTGCTCCTGCGCTTCCTCTTCTCGGGAGGCCGCCAGGTTTTCATAAAAAATGCCGGGGAGCGCTTTGGATGTAGGTTCCGGCTCCATCCAATCCACTTCGCCGCAGTTGGGGCAATGTCCCGCCTGGTCCAACTCCTCGCCGCACAGAGGACAATTCATACCGTCTCAGCTCCCAGGATACAAGAATAGCTCCAGTTTATCACAGCCGACGGGAAAATGCAATGAAACCTGCGAAAATCACCGGTATACGAACCCGACGCTTTGTGATATAATAGCCTCACTACATATGATTTTGGAGGGACCCCTATGACCCAGGAGATTCAGTTGAAAAACGGCTCTGTACTGGTATCCGTCACCGGCTACAGCGGCGAAAGTGATTTTTATGCCATGTACGACATTATTAAGGAGCTGCTTGCCCCCGAGCATGCCACTTATGGCGTCGACAGCATGTGCGTGGACGGCTCGTTCCGGAAGGACGGCATTCTGGTCCGCATGAGCAGTGAGTGCATCACCGACGACTGCTGCTTCCACTATGACCCCACCACGCTTTCTCCCGAAGAGGTGGAGAAGGTCAAGGGCTGGATTGACGCCATCGTCACCGAGCTGCACAAGCGCCTGCCCCGATAACCCCAGCGGTTTCCGGCTCCTGCGATTTGTATTCGCGGGAGCTTTTTTCTGCGCAGAATAACCTCTTCTCAAATAGTTATTACAATTTTGTTAAGCAATTATTGTGAATTATTCCAAATAGACAAACCAAATGGGAGATTTTATAATGTTTTTATCTGGAACGAATTGTTTTTTGAGAAGGGAGAATGAACCATGCGAAAATCTATTCTTGCGCTGCTGCTGACCTTTGCGCTGCTGGCCTCTATGATGGCAGGCTGCGGCGGCAGCACCGCCTCCTCCGCTGCTCCGGCAGCTTCCTCTGCTGCGGAAGAAAGCGCACCCGCTCAGACCCCCGCGCCTGCACCTGAGGACAGCACCCCTGCCGCTGAGCCGGAAGCCTCTGCTGCGGAAGAAAGCACCGTAGAAGAAGCGCCCGTGGAATATGCCACTATGGCGGAAAAATACGCTGCCATGAGCCACGACACCAACGAGGCATATAAAGAGCTGGAAGATGGCGTTGGCACAGAAATTTCCTACCCCCTTGCCGACGGCGACACCCTGACCATGTGGCGCGTATTCTCCGCATTTATCTGGAGCGGCCTGATGGAGTCCTATGCCGACATGCCCACCCTGCCCATCATTGAAGAGGCAACCGGCGTCAACATGAAGTTCATCGAGTGCTCCGATTCCGCTGCCTATGAGCAGTTCAACCTGACCATTGCCACCGGCGACTATCCCGATCTGATGGCCATGGACTATTACTCCGGCGGCGTTACCGCAGCCTATGAGGATGATATCATCATCGACCTCACCGATCTGGTGGATGAGAACATGCCCAACTACAAGACCCTCATCGACACCATGGACGACTACACCAAAAAGAGCATCTACACCGACGACAACCGGATTCTGCGGATCTGGACTCTTGCCTCCAACGTGGTATCCGAGCAGGGCCTCAGCTACCGTGCAGACTGGGCAAAGGAATTCGGCATGGATGCTCCGGTTACCGTAGACGATATGTTCGACTACCTCACCGCAGTGAAAAACCAGTATAACTGCACCTATCCCATCTTTATTGACAACTCCGCCACCCTGGAGGGCTTCACCGGCGCCTTTGGTACTGCCGGCATCAACCTGGGCTGGACGGACCTTGGCATGATGATGGACGGCGACACCGTTGTCTCCTCCCTCACCGATGAGCATTTCCGGAACTACATTGAGGGCTTCCATAAGTTCTACGCCGCCGGTCTGATTAAGGACGACTTCTATTCCGAGTCCTACGGTCCCGACTACATCAACAGCTATGTCTCCAACGATCAGTGCGCCGTCACCTCCATTCGCGGCGATAAGTTCACCACCATGACTGACGCTGCCATCTCCCCCACCTTCGACTTTGAGGCCATGGCGCCTCTGGTGGAAAACGAGGGCGACACCTACAAGTTCCGCATGCGCACCAGCCATACCGGCAACGGCAACATGTCCATCACCACCGGCTGCGAGAACCCCGAAATGGCAGCCCAGTTTATGAACTGGTTCTACACCTATGACGGCTACATGGTCACCAACTATGGTGAAGAGGGCGTCTGCTTTGAGTATGACGACAATGGCGATCCGGTCTATACCGACTTTATCGTCCACAATCCCGACGGCTACAACGTTATGAACCTCAGAAATATGTACACCAATCCTGTGTTCAACAACTATACCAACGCCACCGCCGTATTCTACACCTATGACGAGGTAGAGCTTTCCGCCTTTGACATCTGGAACAACAACGG
>CAVEIY010000132.1:0-5676 GCA_963615825.1 Flexilinea sp. | reverse complement strand
CACCGCTGTGGAAATGGTGAGCTTTGCCGCCCGAATGGCCGCAGAATCCGCACTGCCGCTGATTACGCCGCTGATGGACAGATAGGCCGTAAAGCCGATCACCAGGAATTTCAGCCCCGTGGTCATCAGCTGCTTGAGGGTATCCCCCAGCAGCTTGAGGCTGTCGTCTCCCAGGGCATAGTCCGCGGTGGTCAGCGCCATATAGCAGCTGATTCCCGGTAAAAATACCAGCTCCAGGCCCCGACTCATAACGCCGCATACTGCCGTGGTAATGGCATACAGGGCCGTAGAGCTGCCCAGCTTTCCCATGGCGGCGGTTGCAGAGGCCAGAGCAGGAAACAATCCCCCGCAGAATACCGCCATCTGGTCCACGGTACTGGTCATCTGGGTGAAAAAGCCTGAAATCTGCCCATACGCCAGCATGGCAATGCCCAAAACGCCGGACAGCTCCATGACCCCCGCGGCCTCCCCCTGGGCCATGCTTCGGAGCACACTGCAAAGGAGCACCACCCCAAACATGGAAACACACAGCCCCAGAGATTGCTTCAGCTTCCCCTCCGACGCCTGAAACGCCTGAGAAATGACGGATTTTGCCCGCTCCCCTGCGGATGCCGTGTCCAGGCTGTCCCAGTCCTCCAGCTGCTCCTGCGCCTCCCGGGGCAGCAGTCTTGCCGCATCGCTCCCGCCAAAGTCCCCCAGCTCCTCCGTGTCCGACGCCATACAGGGAATGCACACAAGCAGCAGCACGGCAAGCAGAATTCCCAGCCGTTTCATTCTCCACCCCCCCTATAGCATGGACTTGAGCATGGAAAGAAGCTGCTCCATCAGCGGCAGGAGCACAAATACCGACGCCGCACCGCCGGAAAGCTTCAACGCTGCCGCGATGGATTTTTCTCCGGCATCCTCACAGAGCTGCGATCCGATTTCCGTTACAAAGCCCAGCGCCAGCGCCTTATAAACCGGCCCCGTGGTGGTGCTGCCGAGGCTCGCCGTCTCCTGGAGGGTTTGGGAAAACTGGAGCAGCGGGCGGAAAAAGCTCAGTCCCAGGGTAATCACCAGAAGGACCGCCCCCAGGGATACCAGAATGCCGAATTCCCCGTTCTGCCGCCGGGTCAGCAGGCAGAGAATCGCCCCCACCACCGCCACACCGGCGCATTTCATCAGCGTATCCATCAGAACTGAAACAGGGTCTTAACCAGGTCGAACAGCTCTGCGATTTTCTGTACCAGAATCATGAGCACCACCACCAGTCCAGCCAGGGTGGTCATGGTGGCCTGCTCCTCCCGCCCGGACCGCACCAGCACCTGATTTAGGATGGAGACAATGATCCCCACCGCCGCAATTTTGAATATCAGATCAATCTCCATAGCTCCCTCACAGCAGCAGCAGAATCAGCGCCAGGCCGCTGCAAACCGATGCCGTCATCCACGCCTTTGCCTTCTGCCGCCGAACGCCCTCCAGCTCCAGAATCATCCGGTCCAGCCGATCCTGATAGAGCTTTAAGGTCCGCGCCTGTCCCCCCAGGTCATAGCGTCCCAGCGCCCCGGACAGCTCCAGCAGCATCGCCCGAACACTGCCGGGCAGCCCCAGGGGCATCTCCTCCAATTGAAGCTTTAAGGCAATATTCAGGGGTCTGCCGGTTACAGACGCCATATTCACCGCCGTTCCCACAAACAGCTCCCCGATTTCGCCCCCCAGCTGCTGCCCTACCGTCTCAAACAGCTCCGGCAGCGGCGGCATATGCAGCTCCATCTCCTGGCCCATCAGCTCCAGCCCCAGTCGAAGCTGACGAATCAGCCGCAGCTGATGACTGAGTCCCTGCCGCGCCATCCATCCGCTCATCAGGGACGCAACCCCCACAAACAATCCCCCTGCCAGTTTCAGCACCATCTCCCAATCGCTCCATTCTCTCTATCTGATAGTGGCTTAGCTCAATGACATAATCGAACACGCCGTCCCGGATCAGCTCCCGAAAGCCAGGCCGAAGCAGCAGCTGCCGAAGATTCCCTGCATGCGCCGTTGCCAGCACCCGGACGCCGGCTCCAGCAATCTCCCGCACCGTGTTCAGCTCGTCCGTTCCCCACAGCTCGTCCACCGCCATCACCTGGGGATTCATCACCCGAAGCAGCAGCGCCATGCCCTGATCCTTGGGGCAGCCGGAGAGCACATCGGTACAGGGGCCTAAATCCAGGGTGTTTTCGCCCTCCCTCTGGGCTGCCAGCTCCCGGCGCTGATCCACCACCCCCACCCGAACGCCCTGGGTGCTCAGCTGTCGGATCAAATCCCGGAGAAACGTGGTCTTTCCGCCCCCGGGCGGCGAGAGAATCAGCGCGGAGTGGAGGCCATCTCCCGCGTTCAAAACCGGAATCGCCCGGTCCGCCGCCCCCGGAATCTCCCGGGCAAAGCGGATCACCAGGGAGGAAATATGCCGGAGTCCAAACAGCCGCCCCTCCCGCATCACCGTCTCGCCGCAAAGTCCCATCCGGCAGCCGTTCTCCAGGGGCAAATACAGCCCCGTTTCCTCCAGCCGCAGGGCATAGGGCGAACATCCGGTGGCTCGATCCAGCAGCGTTTTCAGCAGCGCTTCATTGACCTTGATGGGTTGTCCGTTCCGGCAGATCAGCTCCTCGCCCCAGGGAAACACACCGGTAACGGGCTGCCCCCGGCGGAATCGGAGTTCACTGAGCTGCTGCATTCTTGTCCCGGACAGCTGCCCCAGGGCATGATTCAGCTCCGGGGTCAGGGTGGATAATCTCATATGTACCGCCTCCTGCGTTAAAGGGTATGCCGGCATGGAGAAAATATGATTGCGTAACACTAGCCAAGTTCCATGGTTCTATGATATAATAGCCGCAGTTTTCGTTTTTCATCGAAAGGAGTCGATTTCATGGAACCCAGTCAGTTTCTCTCCATTCTATCCGTTGCAGAAAAGCTCAAGTGCAACACCCGCCACTCCTGGACCTCCAACGGGCGGCACGAAAGCGTTGCCGAGCACAGCTGGCGGATTACCCTGATGGCCATGCTGTGCGCAGACGAATTCCCCGACCTTGACATGAATCGTGTCATCCGCATGTGCCTGATTCACGACCTGGGCGAGGCCTTTACCGGCGACATTCCCGCCTTTGAAAAAACCGACTCCGATGAGGCTGTGGAGGAGCAACGGCTGTTTGCCTGGGTGGATACGTTTCCGGAGCCGACCCGTGAGGAATTCCGCAGCCTATACCGCGAAATGGCCGCACTGGAGACGAAGGAGGCCCGACTGTATAAGGCGCTGGACAAGCTGGAGGCCCTGATTCAGCACGACGAGGCGGATATCTCCACCTGGCTGCCTCTGGAATATGATTTGCAGCTCACCTACGGCGCAGATTTGATGGATTTGACCCCCTGGCTCCGCAGTCTGCGGGACGAGGTGGATCGGGTCACCCGGGACAAAATTCAAAAGGCAAAGAATGCATGAGTTTGGAACATGGGATGCCGCGCATTCCATGTTCTTTGTATAACAAAAAGCGGGACAGCCGTCGCTGCCCCGCTTTTTTCGCATCCTGGCTGACTAGTCCTGCCGGATACCCTTGACCGCTTGATAAAAGTTCCCTTTGGAATCACACAGGTTATCCTGTCTCAAGACTCCGCACTGATCTTCGATGTAATGATACATCGTCCTTCAGATGTTTCCTGGCCTTTGAAACACCGGTTCTTTTCCTCCCGGTCCACGAGAAGTATATGCAGCCTGATAAAAAGTATACCCATACGGAATAATTTTCTAAATTCAGTGGGTTTGGTTGCTTTTCCGGCAGAAATATGGTATCATAGCTTAGTTTATTTGAATTTGACGCTGCCCTTCTTCGGCGGCGATCCCAATGATAAGTGAGGAAATTCAATGTCAAAACGAGACCTGTACGATGACAGCCAGCAGCCGACTCCGGATTCCGGCAGAGCGCCGTCCGAAAACATGTCCGATTCGTTTTCTGACCTGTTTGCCTCTGTAGACCCCTCTGAATTTGAGTTTGAGGAGGACGAGGACGCTTATTACAATCATGCGCCCCAGCCGAACGCTTCTCAGGATTCCGAAGCTTCCGATGCCGATTCCCCCGCGGCCACTCCCGATCCCGAAGCGCAGCCGGATTTTCATCTGGGCGATTACACCGACTACGACAGCTATACCGATTCCGGCACCTACCGCTCCTACGACGGCTCCAGCGAGTATCGCAGCTTCGACGCCGCCATGCCCGATGCACCGGAAGAGGGCTGGTATCACTATTCCGACGAGGACAGCGATCTGGAGGACCAGGACGATGAATACGACGACTATGACGACGAGGAGGAGGAAGAGGACGATGCTCCCTCCGGCTCCCATCGGGCGCTTTCGGCTGTCTCCCATCTGCTTCTGCTGCTGATTACCCTTTTGGCAGCCTTCTATCTCATGGTGCTCTATGCGCCCATCCCGGCTCTGACCAATCTGCGGGATACCTACATCCGCACCGCCATGTCCACCCTGAACCACAAGTGGCTGGCCACCGCCATCATTCCCAGTGAAATCATCGACCAGGTGATGCTGGAGGACTTTGCTGCCGACGACGCCATGGTAGGCGTGCGTTCCGAATGGGGCGGCGTCAATGTCAGCAAGGTACCCACGTTCAGCGACACCATCGACCCGGACGACGCTACTGCCGACACGCCCGCTGACGCTCAGGATTCCCAGAGCCAGCAGACCTATTCCAGCGCCGCAGAGCAGACGTTCTTTGAAATGTTCTATGAGCTGGACTATGATTCGGTACAGCGCTATCTCAGCGAGCATCCCGAGGCGCTGAGCAACGGCTGGGAGTACATCGACATCAATGAGGCCGGTCTTTCCGATTCCGGCACCGACATCGAAACCACCCAGGGCGATCAGGTATTGGCGCTGGACGCACAGAACGGCATTTTGCTGCTGCGGGTTCACTTTGGTTCCTCCCGGGGCGTGATGGCGATTCTAAAGGACACCTCCCGGCTGAGCCTCTGCGCCGCCAGCACCTTGCCCGTAACCGGTCAGACAGCCGGTAAGATCTGCGAGGACAACAACGGACTTTTAGCCATTACCGGCAGCGCCTTCCTGGACGACGGTACCAGCAACGGCGGTCAGGTATCCGGTCTTGCCATCTGCCAGGGCGTTGAAATGGGCACCCGGCTTGGTCAGCCCGGCGATAAGCGGCTGGAGCTGCGGGACGATGGCAGGATGTACATCGTCGATTCCACTGCAGAGGTGGGCGACGGCACCCGGGACGCCTGTGAGTTCCATCCTGCACTGGTGGTAGACGGCGTTGACCTGTCTGCCCAGAGCACCTGGACCGGTCCTCAGCCCCGTGCCGTACTGGGCCAGAGTGACCGACTGGAAACCATGATGGTGATTGTAGAGGGCCGTCTGGCCGACAGCCCCGGCTGCAGCGTGGTAGACGTTGCAGCAAAAATGGTGGACTATGGCTGCGTACAGGCCCTGAACCTGGACGGCGGCACCAGCGCCATTATGTACTATAAGGGCGAATATATCACCCGCTGCTCCAATACCGCGCTCCCCGGCGGCAGAACCCTGCCCTCTGCGTGGGTGTATAAATAAGCGGAATTCACTGGCGCGAACGAAGCGGATAACAATACAAAGGACGTACTGCGGTTTGCAGTACGTCCTTTTGTACATTTCAAAGT
>CAVEIY010000131.1:0-5716 GCA_963615825.1 Flexilinea sp. | reverse complement strand
AAGCGTATATAGGCACTTATGTAAAATCAGCGTAAAAAATGCAGCCTGCCCCCTGCTTTTTTGGAGAAGCCGGGGCGGATGCTTTTGTCATGGGGAAGATGCTTTTTTTGTATATCAAATAATATGCTGAATATGTGATACTATACTACGATGTAAGATAAAATTAGCATATTATATTGACGAGGGGCCTGCCAGGGGATATAATACAGGGAGATGAAAGCAGGAGGAATGCCACATGGCGGTACGCAGAGGAAAAGGACTGGAAATGGCAAAACAGCTTTTGGAGGAGAACCAAAAAAGAGGACCGCTTTACAATGCAGAGCAGGAGCGCAGTCAGAATATCATCGGAAAGCGCATTCAGGAGATTCGCAAGGAAAAGGGCGTCAGTCTCGAGGGGCTGAGCTATGCGCTTTCCCGGTATGGCATTGAGATGAAGCAGACCGGTATTGGCCGATGGGAAAGCGGAACCGTCACGCCGAACGCCTATCAGCTGATGGCGCTGAGTCATTTCTTCGGGATTGAAGATCCCAAGACGTTTTTCATGGACGGTCCGGTGGAGGTGCCGCTGAATGAAGAAGGGCTGCGAAAGGTGCGGGAATATAAAGAGGACCTCATTGCCTCCGGAAAGTACCGCTCTGCTCCGGCAGAACCGGGCAAGGTGCTGAAATTCCGGGAGATGCCTGTGAGCCTGCTGCCGGTATCGGCTGGCCCCGGCGCGTTTTTGGACGAGAACAACTTTGAGCTGAAACGCTTTCCGGAGGATGAAATCCCCGAGGGCGCGGAGTTTGCCATCCGGATCAGCGGAGACAGCATGGAACCGGTGTACAGCAATGGGCAGATCATCTGGATTCAGCTCTGCAAACATTTGCGGCCCGGTGAGGTGGGCATCTTTGAATATGACGGAAACGGCTATGTGAAGATGTACGACGAGCAGTACCCCGACGATAATGTGATTGAAGCATATACCACCAGTGACGGACGGGTGCTGCCCCAGCCGGTGCTGGTGTCCTATAACGAGGCATATGCGCCCCGGCCGGTGAATCCCAATACCAGCTTTTGCATTGTGGGCCGGGTGCTCAGGGCAAGGACGTAAAACGTAATTTCAGGAGAACCACCTATGGACATTTTAGAAGGCTTAAATCCATCCCAGCGGGAGGCAGTAACCGCCACCGAGGGTTACATCCGCGTGATTGCCGGGGCAGGATCCGGTAAGACTCGGGCACTGGCCCATCGCTACGCCTATTTGGTCAACGAGATCGGAATCCTGCCGGAGAATATTCTCTGTGTGACCTTTACCAATAAATCTGCCGGAGAGATGAAAAAGCGCATCCGTCAGCTTTCGGTGGATGCGGATACCGGCTATATCAGTACATTCCATAGCTTCTGCGTTTCGGTTTTGCAGGAGGATATCCACATTGTCCACTACCCCAAGAGCTTTCTGGTGCTGGACAATGCGGATATTGATGCCATGCTGAAAAATGTCTATGAGGAACGAAACCTCACCATGCGGGACATGACCTTTTCCAAGGCCCGGGACATGATTGAGATGCAGAAATGCAAATTCCAGCCGGATTACTATAAGCCCATGCTGTCTATGACCGTGGACGAGCTGCGGGAAAAGTATCTCTCCGCCACCTCCGTTACGGACATCATCTTCTGGGGGTATGTCTACCAGGAGAAAAAGTGCTTTGGGCTGGACTATAACGACCTCATCAACTTTGTTCTTCACATCTTCGACAGCTCTGAGGAAACCAAGCAGAAATGGCAGGAGCGTCTGGAATATATCATGGTGGACGAGTATCAGGACATCGACGAGCTGCAATACCGGCTGATGAAGGCCCTGTGCCCCCTCCATGGAAACCTCTTTGTGGTGGGCGACCCGGATCAAACCATCTATACCTGGCGCGGGGCCAGTGTCAAGTTTATTCTGGACTTTGAGAAGGATTTTCCCAATGTCCGCACCATTCTGATGAACGAGAACTACCGCTCCACCCCGGAGATCCTGGCTGTGGCCAACAATCTGATTGCCAAGAACAAAAACCGGGTGGAGAAGAATCTGATTTCGCAGAATCCAAAGGGAGAACTGCCGGTCTATCACCATGCCGCGACCAATAAGCTGGAGGCGGAGTGGATTGCCAATGAGATTCACAATCTGGTGGACCATGGGGCGAAATACAGCGACATTGCGATTCTCTATCGGGCGCATTATCTGTCACGGGAGTTGGAGGACGTGTTCCTGAAACGGGAGGTTCCATACAGCATCTACAGCGGGGTGCAGTTCTACGGCCGGATGGAGATCAAAGATGCCCTGAGCTATCTCCGCATGGTGATCTATCGGGACGATCTGAGCTTCCTGCGAATTGCCAATGTGCCCAAGCGGAACATCGGGGAACGGCGGATGAATTTCCTCAAGGAATACGCCCTCAGCCACAGCTGCACCCTCTACCAGGCGCTGCTGAGCACGCTGGATCATGAAATTTTTAAGGGAACCAAGGCGGGACAGTTTGTAAAGCTCATTGAGGGCTTTGCGCAGGACTATGCGTACATGCGCCTGTCCGAAATGCTGACGCTGATTTTGGATCGGAGCGGGTATGAAGCACAGCTCCGATTGGAGGGCAGTCAGGAACGGCTGGACAATCTGGCGGAATTAAAACAGGCCATCATGGAGTTTGAGGACTCCTGCGGCGAGGAATGCCGCCCGGAGGATTATCTGGATCGGGTGGCGCTGCTGACCAATCACGATACGCCGGACACCAGAAATGCGGTGAAGCTCATGACGGTCCATACTGCCAAGGGCCTGGAGTTCCCCTATGTGTTTGTGGTGGGGATGAATGACGGCATTTTCCCCTCAAAAAAGACGGCCAACGTGGAGGGCATGGAGGAGGAGCGACGCCTTGCCTTTGTGGCCATTACCCGGGCGGAGAAGGGACTGTATCTCACAGAACCCGAGGGGAAAAACCTGGACGGCTCCTATCGCTTCCCGTCCCGGTTCCTCTTTAACATTGACCGGCAGCTGCTGCGGTATACCGTAGAGCTGGACCCAAGACTGTTGGACGATGCCAAACGGTTCATCACTGCCAGCCAGCACACCATGGAGGCGGGCAGTGGGAATCTGGCGCTTGCCCCCGGGGATCGGGTGGAGCATTTTATTATGGGGAAGGGCACCATTGTGGAGATCGACCAGCACAAGGGCGCTTATGTGGTGCAGTTTGATGACCTGCCGACAAAGCGGAAAATTAGCTTTCAGGCAAAGCTGTGTAAGATTTGAGCTGGAATTGCAGAAAGGCTGGAAACGGAACAGTCGGAGAGAACATTTGCACGCAAATGTTCTCTCCGGATGTTGAAAAATTGCCTTCCGCCGATTGACAATTCTATATCCTGTGCTATAATGCACAATATATAACGAACGATATGTAACATATATTTTGCTTTGACGCGAAAGGATGCAGGCAATGGCCCCGAAGAACAAGTTTACGAAAGAAGAGATGGTTGAGGCGGCGCTGCGGGTTGTGCGGACCAAGGGAATCGACGGGCTGACCGCAAAAACCATGGCGGACGAACTTGGTACTTCCACACAGCCGATTTTCACCGGATTTGGCTCCATGGACGGGGTCAAGCAGGCGGTTTATGCGGCTGCGGTGCAGGTGTATGACGGCTACGCAGACGCCGGACTGAGCGAAAAAATTCCGTTTTTCGGGGTTGGCATGCAGTATATTCGGTTTGCACGGGAAGAACCGGAGCTGTATCGGTTCTTATTTTTGACACGGAACCAGGAGCAGGAATGCAGTGCCATGGGTTCTATGCGGCACTTGCAGGCGTTGGTTCGTCCGACGCTGATGCAGATTTACCGGATCACAGCCGAAGAGGCAGACCTGTATTTTCGGGATTTGTGGCTGGTGGCGAATAGTCTGGCGACTCTGATTGTCACCGGTGACTGCCCCTATTCGGACCAGGAGATCGGTCAAATTTTGACGGGCTTCAGCATCAGCATTTGCAAGTCCATTAAGGAGATTCCAGGCTTTGCAGCAGGAACCTTTGACCGCGATGCAGCCTTTCGGACGCTGCTCAGTCCGGAGACAGCGGCGGTACCAACGGATCCGTCCTGGCATAGGAAGGTACAGAATTGAGGTGAGCGTAAGTGGCGGAGAAAGCAGGCTCGGACATAGATTGGCTCTGCTGCCCCAGATGCGGCGGCAAAACGAGAACACAGATCCGATCCCATACGGTACTGGAGGACTTTCCGCTCTTTTGCCCGAAGTGTAAATACACCAGTGTGATTCGGCTTCAAAACGGAAAAATGGAAGAAATCAAAATGCCAGACGCTTAGACGCAGTGCAAACCGCAACGGATGTGGTATGCACTGCGTCTTTTGGGGCAAAAAACAATATGCGTTTGGTGCTCGCAAAATCAGAGATTGCAGGGGGAAGAAAAATGGAAATCAAGCGGCTTGAGAAGAATATTTATGCAGGCAAAGCATTCACTGCCCGCTATCAAACGAATGGTTATTATGACATTTGCGCGTCTGAACATGGCTTCCTGCTGGAATACCGAACCTTTGAAACGCCGACGGAGCGGTCATTTGACGATGTGTTTTTCGGTGCGTGGCTGGAGGATCCGATTGCGTTCGGCGCATTTGAACATGGAAGTCTGATTGGATTCGTTGAGGGGTCCATGGAGCACTGGAACAACCGTTTCCGTATCAGTAATATTTGCGTGTTTGACCGTGTAAAGCGCAGCAGCGGAACCGGGAGCATGCTGATGGAGGTCATACAAAAGGCAGCGAGGTCCGCTGGCGCGCGGATGATTGTGCTGGAAACACAATCCTGCAATGAAACTGCGATTGCGTTTTATCGGAAGAACGGATTTTCCATCATAGGCTTTGATCTGTTTGCATACTCCAATCGCGACCCCGAACGACACGAAGTAAGAATTGAAATGGGAAAGAAGCTGGAATAAGCGCTGTATTTGGGGTGCAGGCAACAGAACGAAAGAATTTTGGCAAGGTTATTATGGGTCAGGAGGGATACATATGAATCAGCTGATTGGCTGCTGTGGACTGGACTGCGAAACATGTGACGCCAGAATTGCGACCATTACAAATGATGACATCCTGCGGGAGAAAACCGCTGCCCTGTGGACAAAGCTCAATGGTGTGACGATTACCCCGGAGATGCTCCGCTGTACCGGCTGCCGTGTGGCTGGCGCAAAGACGCCGTTTTGCGAGCAGCTCTGTCCAATTCGCCACTGCGTTCAGGAGCAGCTGCTGGACACCTGCGCTGATTGCCGCCAAATGAACAGCTGCACGACCTTGGGGAGCATTACAAACGGCAACCCCACAGCAATGGAACGGCTAAGAAAGATCCAGCGGAATAGGAGAGAGGAAAGATGAGCATGGCGCTTGATTTTATCCGGGCTGCTGCGCCTTGGGTGGCAATGGGCTTGGTGGTGGCTATTTTGGCTGCCCGCGGTGTGACAAAGAAGAAAGGCAAAAAACAGAACGGCGACTATGGCACAGAGGGAATGAGCCTCGGGATGTGCTTTGGTATTCTGATGGGAACAGCAATGGGAGACAATCTCGGCCTGGGCATTTCCCTTGGGGCGCTGGTAGGGCTTGCAATCGGAATGTGCATTTCAAAGAAATCAGGAGACGCGGATCCGTAGAGAAGCAAAATAGAATCGGAGGGAGGAATGACCTATGAAGCATATCGTAATATAC
>CAVEIY010000130.1:0-5773 GCA_963615825.1 Flexilinea sp. | reverse complement strand
AATAAGGGCCTGCTGGCTGAAATCTCCGGTGTAGATGTAAGCGGCCTGAATGATACCGCGCTGAATGCTTTCCGCGTGAACGGAAAGCAGTACGGTCTGCCCGAGAGCTTTTCCAATGTTGTCCTGATTTACAACAAGGACCTGTTTGACCAGGCCGGTGTCTCCTATCCCACCAATGATTGGACCCAGGACGACGTACAGGCCGCTGCGGAAGCCATCCGCGCCTTGGGCGATGATATTTACGGTATCTGGCAGCCCATTACCTATAACGAGTTCTTCAAAGTCGTTGCCCAGTACGGCGGCGCTCTGCTGAATGCGGATAAGACCCAGTTTACAATCAACTCCCCCGAAAACCTGAAGGCAGCGCAGACCTTGGTTGACCGGGTTCTGGTCTCCAATGTGCAGCCCAACGCAGCCCAGCAGGGCGGCATGGGCGACTGGGATATGTTTATGAGCGGCCGCTTGGGCATGATCCCCACCGGCATCTGGGCCTTCGCCACCTTCACGGAAGGCTGCGACTTTGCCTGGGACATCGCCGTAGAACCCGGCAGCACCCAGAAGGCTACCCACTTCTTCTCCAACTGCGTTGTTATGAACCCTGATACCAAGTATCCCGAAGCCGTTGCCACCTGGCTGGCATGGCTGACCTCCAGCACAGAATCCGCCGATATTCGTCTGGATGCCGGTTGGGATCTGCCCGCCTTGAAGGATTTGAACGCACTGTCCAGCTACCTGGAAATCACACCTCCCGATAACCGCAAGGCCGTGTTTGAAAGCCTGGATTACCTGGTTATGCCTCCGGTCATTGAGGATTACGCACTCATGAGCGACATCATCACCCAGAAGCTCGCCGCGGCAGCGGAGGGGACCATCACCGTACAGGAAGCTCTGGATCAGGCCCAGGCTGAATGTGAAGCGCAGATCAATCTCGGATAATTCCCGGATTGGGGCCGCTGCAGAAAGAGCGCAGCGGCCCCAATTTTTCGTATAAGGCATATGGAGGGATTCTATGAAACGCAGAATAAGCCCACAAAAGCAGGTCGGCGGATTGCTGACAGCCTCCCCATTTCTATTGCCCAGTCTGATCGGTATGCTGATTTTCAGTGTATTGCCACTAATTATCTCCGGCCTGATCAGCCTGACAGACTGGAACGGGCTGGCAAAGCTGACAGGCCCCGGCTTTCTCCAGGAACATTTTATCGGGCTGGAAAACTACAAGAAAATATTGACCAGTACAGAGTTCTGGAGAACTTTGGGAAATACTGCCGAATATATCGTCCTCTATATTCCCTTGATGCTGGCAGCGTCTCTTTTGGTCGCAACCCTGCTTAGCCAGACACGGCGGGGAATCGGCTTTTTCCGGGTCGTGTACTATATCCCCGTGCTCACCAGCTGGGTTGCAGCCTCTTTGATCTGGAAATCGGTCCTGTCCCCGCAGTACGGCGCGCTGAATGGCATTCTATCCGTATTCGGCATCCAAGGCCCGGGCTGGCTGACGGACGAAAAGTGGGCCATGCCTGCCATTGTGTTGGTGTCTGTCTGGAAGGATATGGGCTTCTTCGGTTTGATATTGCTGTCCGGCGTTGTCGGCATCAACAAGACATACTACGAAGCTGCAGACTTGGACGGCGCAAACGGATGGGTTAAATTTACGAGAATCACACTGCCGCTTCTGACTCCGTCGATTTTCTACGTGTTGATTGTCGGAATGATCAACGCGTTCCAGCTATTCCCACAGATCATGATTATGACTGGCGGCGGTCCCAACGGTGCGACGCAGGTCATGGTAGAGCGGATTTACAATTACGGCTTCCGGTATTATCGCATGGGCTATGCTTCGGCATTCTCATGGATTTTGTTCGCGATTATTATGGTGTTTACGGCCATTCAAATGAAGGGGCAGGAAAGGTGGGTGCACTATGACAACTAAGAAAAAGCTGGGAACAGTGTGCTTTTATGTTGTCGCAATTCTCCTGGCGGTCATTGCGATGATTCCCTTTCTGTGGATGATCTCCACATCCTTCAAAAGCCGCGGCGCATTGATGTCCATTCCGATCCAGTGGATTCCGGAAGAACCGACCCTTGCCGCCTATATCAAAGTATTCTCCAAGTTCCCCTTTGCCAAAACCATTGGGAACTCTCTGTTTATCTCTGTAAGCTATACGATCATTACGCTGCTTTCCTCCTCCATGGCGGCTTTCGCTTTTGCAAAACTCCAGTTTCCAGGGAACAGTTTGCTCCTGCGGTGCTATCTTGCTACCATGATGATTCCCACCCAGGTAACGATGATTCCGTTGTTCGTTGTGATGAATCGCATGGGGCTTATTGACAGCTACGCCAGCGTGATCCTCCCTTCCATCTTCCGCCCCTTTGCGGTGTTCATGCTGGTACAGCAGATGCGCACGATTCCCAACGATTTTCTGGATGCCGCAAGGATCGACGGGGCCAATGTATTTCAGGTATTCCGTAAGGTTGTGCTGCCGCTGTGCATTCCAAGCCTGGCTACACTGTCGATTACGACGTTCATGGAATCCTGGAACGATTACCTGTGGCCGCTGCTCATGCTGACAAACAAGAATAAGATGACGCTTCCTATCGCCTTGTCCACATTGAACGGCCAGTATGCCACGGAGTACAATGTGCTCATGGCCGGCAGTCTGATCTCCATGATTCCCATTATTCTGATTTACATTGTTGCACAGCGTCAGTTCAAAGACGGAATGATGGCTGGCGGCATTAAGGGGTAACTATGCGAAAAGTTTCTTACAAGGAAAAAGAAATCTCCTATGGTGCGGCCAAACTGTCCCGCCAGGGGAAAACACTGACAATTTATCTGCAATACAACGGTGCCTATGGAATGGGGGAGAAATTCGATTCTCTGAATCAGAAGGGGCACCATGTTGTCAACCGCGTAGAGGAAAAATTCTGCTTTCAGGGCGATAAAACCTACAATCCAACGCCCTTCTTCTGGACGGATACCGGCTTTGGGCTGTATGTCGATACCTGTGAGACAACGGAATTTGACTTTGCAGAGGATGAAATCCGCGTAAATCTTCCGGAAAGTGCCGATGTTGTTCTGTTTTCTGGAACCCCAGAGGTCATACTGCGGGAATATATGCGTCTCTTTGGCCCAGCCACACTCCCCCCGGAATGGGCGCTGGGTGTATGGGTATCCGCCAATCGCTGGAAGAAACAGGCAGATGTGGAACAGCTGTTAGAGAAGCTGGATGCCTACGATTTTCCTGCTTCTGTGGTTGTACTGGAAGCCTGGAGCGATGAAGCAACCTTCTACATCTGGAATGGAGCAAACTATGTTCCCAAGACGGATGGTACGCCCCTTTCTCTGGAGGATTTCGATTTTTCGGAATCGCCCTGGCCTGATCCTGTCAAAATGATTCAGCAGCTCCACAACGCAGGAAAAAAGCTGCTTCTCTGGCAGGCTCCGGTTTACAAGCAGCTGGAACCTGGGGAAAAGCCGAACCAGCAAAACAAACTGGACTGGGAGGAAGCAATTGAGCAGAAGCTATGTGTCTGCTTCTCTGACGGAACGCCCTATCATATTCCACAGGGGAAATGGTTTCCCGGCTCTATGGTGCCGGACTTCACAAACCCTGCCGCAAGGGCAAGTTGGTTTGGCAAGCGTCAATATCTGCTGGATATGGGTGTGGATGGATTTAAGACCGATGGCGGCGAGTTCATTCACAGCACGGACGTAAAGTTTTGCGATGGCAGTACAGGACAGCAGGGAGTTAACCGTTATCCGCGGGACTATACGGAAAGCTACCGGGATTTTATCGGCAGCGAGCGCGTGCTATTCAGCCGCGCGGGCTTCTCCGGGCAACATACAGTTCCCTGCCACTGGGGCGGCGACCAGCAGTCCCAAAACCGGGAGCTTGCAAGCGTGCTGAAGGCCGGACTTTCCGCAGCCGCATCCGGTATTCTGTTCTGGGGCTTTGACATTGCCGGATTTGCCGGCCCGCTTCCGACTCTGGACCTTTACCGCAGAGCCACCCAGATGGCCTGCTTCTGTCCCATCATGCAATGGCATTCCGAACCGGACGGAGGACAGTTCCGGGACCTGATGCCCGGTGCGGAGGGGAACAACGAGCGCAGTCCATGGAACATGGCGCAGATTTATAACGCGCCGGAATTTCTGGACGAAATGCGCTACTGGCATAAGCTCCACGAGCAGCTGCGCCCATACCTCTGGGAAACAGCAAAGAGGTGCGTGAAGGAAAGCAAGCCCATCCTGTGCCCGCTGGTATACAAATGGCCGGAGGATTCCAATGTTCTCTACTGTCAGGATGAGTATCTGCTGGGAAACGATCTGCTGGTAGCGCCGCTACTGGAAGAAAATGCGCATTCCCGAGAGGTTTATCTGCCGCAAGGCAACTGGACGGACTTTTTCTCAGAGGAAATCTACACGGGCAACCAAACAATTGTCATCGACGCCGGAGATAAACTGCCGGTGTTCACAAGAAATGGGTTTCAATGGAAGCATGACTGATATACGTGCAATTATTTTTGATTTAGACGGTGTGATCTGCTCTACAGACCGATACCACTATCTGGCATGGAAAGCTCTGGCAGATCGGCTGGGCATTCCCTTTGACGAGCAGAAAAACAAGCTGCTCCGCGGCGTCAGCCGTATGGACAGCCTGGAAATCATTTTAGGAGACCGAAGTTCCCATTTTGCTGAGCAAGAAAAGTTGGAGCTTGCAGAGGAGAAAAACCGAATTTACCGGGAGTATCTGCAAACAATGCGCCCATCTGATTTGTCTGAGGATACCAGGTACACCCTGCAAACATTACGGAAGCGTGGCTATCTTCTGGCAATCGGCTCTTCCAGTAAAAATACCCGGAAGATTTTGACCCAGCTTGGTCTGGGACATTTCTTCGATGCCGTTGCGGACGGAACACAAATCACCCGGTCCAAACCGGACCCGGAAGTATTCCTCCTTGCCGCTTCCTTGCTGGGCGTATCCCCAGAGCAGGCCGTCGTCATAGAGGATGCCGAATCCGGCGTACGGGCCGCAGAAGCAGGACATTTTCGGGTCATTGGAATTCGATCAAAGGAGAATGATCCGAATTCCGATATAACCATCAAAAAGCTGTCTGATCTGACGGAAATTTTATAAGAGAAGCCCCATGGTAGTCCTGAGTGGAATACCATGGGGCTTTCTCTATATTTTGTCAAAGAGCGCAATGTTCTTCTTTTCCGTCAGTGCTTTCAAATCTACTACCGCAACTCCTCTATATAGTTACAGGCTCTACCAGCAGAGAACAGGAAATAAATATTGTCATAAAACGGACGGACCGAAGTTGTCGCTGCCTCTATCTCCTGGAATGCCGCGGAGACACCGGGGCAGGAACGGCACTGGAATAGGGCGGCAAAATGGCAGTACATTTGCGAGGTGTAGAGTGTTGTCCTATAATATGTGTACCATCTGAAAACAAATTGGAGGAATGTATATGGAAATTACCTATACGCTTGTCGGAGACTATTATCTCCCCAATCTGGCCGCGCCGGAAAGTCCCAAGGTGGGACGCTGGGGAATGCTGCGGTACAATTATCTGAGGAAATACCACGAGGGACTTTACATGGGAATGCTGATGAAGGGCACACTGAATCCCCATCTGGAAGAAATTGACCGTCAGGCACAGGAAATGGAGCAGCAGCTTATTTCTCAGTTGGTGCAGCGGGAGGGCGTTACGGAACAGCTGAAAGCGGAGAATCAAATGGAATGGGTTGCCCGGATGAACAGCATTCGGA
>CAVEIY010000129.1:1189-5800 GCA_963615825.1 Flexilinea sp. | reverse complement strand
TGGTGCTCTCTACGCTGCTGAAGGCGGATTCCTATGGCTATCAGATCATCAAGGATATCTCGCCCCACACCACCATTTCCGAGTCCACCCTCTACCCCATTCTCCGCCGTCTGGAAAACAGCGGCTGCCTGACCACCTACAGCCGGGAGCATGCTTCCCGCCTGCGAAAATACTACAGCATCACCCCCCAGGGCATTCAGCGCATTCAGGAATTTTTGGCGGAATGGGAGTCTGTTATGGCACTCTATGCCTATATCAAAGGAGAGTATGATCGTGAAAAAGCTTGAATTCATCAACGAACTGGGGGCGCAGCTTCACGCCATGCCCCCGGAAGAGGTCCGTCCGCTGCTGGACTACTACATGGAAATTGTCGCTGACCGCATGGAGGACGGCATGACGGAAGAAGAAGCCATCGCATCTCTGGGGCCAATTCAGGAATTGGCCGAAAAGATACTGGCTGAGCAGCCCCAGCCGGAACCGCCTTCCATTCCCGCTCCCACAGCAGCCCCGGCTCCAACGAAAAAGCGCCGCTGGTCCGGCAGTGCCATTGCCCTTGCAATTCTGCTCAGTCCCCTGTGGCTTGCGCTGTTTTTTGTGCTGCTGGGAGTGGAAATCGCCCTTTGGACCACCCTGGCCGCTTTTGTGGTAGCCGCCGTCTCTATGATCCTCGGCGGAATTCTGGGTGCGCCCCTCAGTCTCATCCCTGCATTCGACCCGGTATCCATTACGGCCCGGCTGTTTGTGTTCGGCTGCTGTCTGGTCTGCGCAGGCATCGGCTGCCTGCTGCTACCCCTGAGCATTTGGCTGATTCGTCTGCTGGCACGGTTCCACAAATTCTGCTTCCAGCGGCTCACCGGAAAGGAGTAACCCATGAAAAAGTTTACAAAGATTCTGGTCATTCTGGGCGTTGTCCTCTGCCTGTGCGGCAGTGCAGTCACCGCAGCGGGATATCTGGGCGGCGGCCTTCGGGAGCTGTCCGGCCACGGCTCCCCTCGCGTCACCGCCGCCTCCTCTGCACAAGGTCAGGAGAATCTCACCGTATCCTCCGTGCAAGGTCAGGAAAATCTCACCTTCTCCCCGGAGGAAATCGACCTGCTGGAGTTCCGTTTAAGCAGTGAGGATATTGTCTTTCGCCCCTCCGAGGACGGCAAGATTCACATCCGCTATTTGAAGCGGGATGATGTGACCTACACGGCTTACACCGAACAGAACGCTGCATCGGATCAGGGCAGCACCCTTATCTTCTCCCGAAGCGCTACCGGTCACAGCTCCCAGCTATTTCATTTTGGCTTTAACTTTGAATCCGATACGCCAGACGTGCAGGTGGCACTGCCCAAGGGCCTGTCCTTGGACATTCTGACCGCCTCCGGAGATGTGGACCTCAGCGACATCGCCGTTTCCGATCTTTCCGTTTCCACCGTTTCCGGAGATCTGGATTTGAGCCAAGTGCAGGCAGAATCCCTTTCCCTTGACTCCACTTCCGGAGATATGGAGCTGGAAAACGTCACGGTATCCGGCGAAACCAACCTGGAAACCACCTCCGGCGAAACGGAGCTGGAGCATTGCACCTTCAACAGCGCCGTCACCTTCTCCTCTGTCAGCGGCGATCTCAGCGGTCAGGCCGTAATCACCGGCGACCTCCGCCTTTCCACCACCTCCGGGGATCTGACGCTGGACCTCACCGGTTCCCCTGCCCACTCAGCCGGAGAGATTTCCACCACCTCCGGGGACCTGAGCCTTCCGTTCCTTCAGCCCCAGGCCACATATCTTGTTCACATCAGCACCGTCAGCGGCGATGTGAACATTTACGGCAACTGACAAAAAACTGGACGTCTCCATTCGGAGCCGTCCAGTTTCATTTTATTTCAGGAATTCCAGCATTTTTCCGCTGCCAGATAGCCGCTGGCCACAGCCCAGGAGAAGTCATTGATACACTCAATCTTCTCTCCGCCCTGGTTGATGTAACGGTTGCCGATGGTATCCCCGGCGCAGTAAAGGCCTGCTACGGTCTTGCCGCCGGATAGTACGCCGCCGTTTTCATCTGCATCCAGACCACCGAACACGCCGTCGGTTGCCATATGGCTGCGAATGGCATAGAACGGCGCTTTCTCAATGGGCAGAAGGTAGTTGGGCAGCTTATAGAAGTCATCGTCATGCTGCTGTTTGCAGAGCTGATTGTACCGCTCCACCGTCTTTTGGAATACCTCCACCGGGAAGCCGGCCTTTTCCGCCAGCTCTTCGATGGTATCCGCCACAAATACATGCGCTCCCTCATACTGTTCCGCATTCCGCAGCGCATCCCCGGGATCCCCCTGGGCCTTGGGAGGGCCGCCGGGGCCGCC
Source organism: Flexilinea sp. (assembly GCA_963615825.1). GTDB lineage: Bacteria > Bacillota > Clostridia > Oscillospirales > Oscillospiraceae > HGM13006. The sequence continues at coordinate 3,458 of CAVEIY010000129.1, read as the reverse complement.
ATGTCCCCCGGGAGGTCCCATGGTTACGGTTCTGGAGAATTTTCCGTCCGGCCCGGGAATGCCTTCGCCAATGTTCCGTCCGGTGCGGTTCACCACGGGCATATAAGGCGGTTGGGCTGGTGCATGAAGAATGGCATCGTCCAGAATGGTAAAGGATGCACAGCCGGGCTGGCGAATCTGCGCCCAAATGGAGGATTCTCCACCCACGGACTCATTGATCCAGCGCACGCCGTTTTTATTGACCTTCAGCGTTTCGCCCCGATCCACATGCAGCATCATCGGCCCCTCGACCCCCTTGGCGATCATGCCGCCTAAGTACGCCGCTGCCACGCTCTCATAGTCCACGGTAATCCCCGCGTCCTCTGCCATGGTAATATGGTCGCCAGTGTTGCCGGGCATCCGGTGGCTGTTGGCATAGCCGTCGGCATAGTAGTATACCGGCAGGGTCCGCTTGAGCACGTCGCCATAGGAGATATTGCCGGTCGCCATCAGCACCGCTCCGGCATGGATGATGATCTCGCCGCCATCGTCCTGTGCCACTGCGCCGACCACCTTGCCCTGCTCCATCAGCAGCTTTTTGGCGCTGCATTCGGTGAGAATGGTCACACCCATTTCCCGACATCGACGCTCCATGTTCTGGGTTACAAACCAGCCTGCATCCCGTCCCGTTTTCGTGTTGACGGTCATCTGTCCAAAGGGGCTGAGCTTGACCTCCCAGCTGTCCTTCACCGGCGCCCACTGGGTCATCCAATCAAAGCACTTGGGCAGTGCATGGAATGCATTACCAATGAGACGGGGATTGATCTCCCACCGGCAGGTGTTCAGCGCCGAACGGATATAGTCGTCCATCTGATCCGGCACGCCCGCATCCTTTTCCATTTGGGTGCTGAACATCCGAAGTCCCTGGGCAAACTGACTGCCGCCGCCCAATTTCGGCAGCTTTTCCAGCAGAATCACCTGCTTGCCGGCCTCTGCCGTTTTAGCCGCCGCAATCAAGCCGGCTGCACCGCCGCCAATGACCAGAACATCGCAGCTGCGCCTTTCCGGGGCATGGTACCGAATTTCCTTCACATAATCCTCCGGATGAATGATGCCCAGCCGGCAGGCCTCGGCACAAGCGCCGCAGGAAATACACTTGTCCGTCTGAATCTCATAGGCAAGTCCGCTGGATTCCGGCGCCCCCACGGGACATACTCCGGCACATCTGCCGCAGTTGATACATGGTCCGTGAATCTGATATGCCAATTGAACCACTCCTTCTTTTTGGGGGAATACCACGCAAATATGTCCTCAGACTACAGCCGCCAATTTATGTGGTATTCCCAGTATTATAAAGGTATTATAAAGTCTCTCCGTGTTTCGGGACAAGTATCAAAAAGTTATACCACATAACATTTCGTTATCTACAAAAAATGAAAAGCGGCGGACCGGTTTTCCGATCCGCCGCCATGATTTCGCTATTTACAGGGTAATCAGCTCATATTCTCTGGAGCCGAAGCCCAATGCCGCAGCCGCCTCGACGGTATGAACCCCGTTCCGGCTTTCAATCCGCTCCACCAGATGATCCCGGCCAGGATCCTCCGCAGCATAGACCAGATCCAGGCACGCCTGATCCACTGCAATGGGGTCCAGAGAGGCCAGCATACCAATATCCGCCATGCAGGGATCCTCTGCCACCGCGCAGCAATCGCAGTCCACCGACATATTCTTCATGACATTGATAAACACCATGTTGCCCTTGTAGTAGTCCACCACAGCCGAAGCGGCATCTGCCATGGACTCCAGGAAGGCATTCTGCTCGGTGGTCCACATCTCATCGGGCTTGCCTGCGCCGTGGATATAGGCTTTGCCAAAGGAGGACGCACAGCCGATGGACAGCTGCTTCAGCGCGCCGCCAAAGCCGCCCATGGGATGACCCTTAAAGTGAGACAGCACCAGCATGGAATCGTAATTTGCCATATGCTTTCCCACATAGTCCTTCTGAATCTTCACGCCCTTGGGAATGGACAGCTCCAGATCCGGTCCCTCAGCATCCATAATGTCCACCGGAAAATACTTGGTCCAGCCGTGCTTTTCCATGGTGGCCTCATGCTTTTCGGTGGTGTTCCGCTCACCGGGATAGGCCGTGTTGCATTCCACTACCGTGCCCTTTACCTGCTCGATCATCGGCTTCCAGAACTCAGGCTTCAGGAAATTCTGATTTCCCTGCTCGCCGGAATGGACCTTGACTGCAACCTTGCCAGGCAGCTTCTGTCCCACTGCCTGATAG
>CAVEIY010000129.1:0-1179 GCA_963615825.1 Flexilinea sp. | reverse complement strand
CCGGGGTAATTTCTCTGGTAAAATAGACCTTGGATTTCATAAACAGCACTCCTTTTCCTATGGCAATACCGCATCATTCGGCAAGAACATCCATCGAGAGATTTTCCGTAAGAAACCGGTGCGGTATTCTTCCGGTTTGTCAGCCATCCGACATCCGGCGCGTTTATATTACGGATTTATCATATCCAGTTTTTTCGGCGCTGTCAAGCGCCAGACGATGCAATTTCCGCCGTCCACTGCTCAAAATACCGAAGCATGGTTTGGGATACCACGGAGTTTGCCGTTTTCGGGAAGGCAAGACCGATGGTTCGGCTGCTGCACGGCTCCAAGGGTCTTGCTACCACGCCGCCTGCAAAGGCTTTCAGCACCAGCTCCTGAGAAATCGTCACCCCAAGTCCGCTCCGAACGAAGGCCATAATCAGAGAATCATCCCGAAAGCTATAGACGATCTCCGGTGTCACCGATTCCTTCTCCAGAAGATGCTGAATGTCGTTGTCACAGCCCGGCGTTTCAATAATCAGCGGATATCGGAACAGCTCCGTCAGCGTAATGCGTTCCCGCTCCGCCAGCGGATGTCCCACAGGCAACACAGCGCACAACGGGTCCTCCCATAGGGGATGAAACCGCAAATCTCCCGCCATAATGGCGGACAGAAATCCGCAATCCACCTGACCATGGAGAATCCAGTCCCGGATTTCGTCATAGTTTCCGTCCAGAATCTCAATTTCCACCTTGGGAAAATGGGTCTTGAAATAGTGGATCATATGGGGCATCCAAAGCGCGGTGATGCTGGAGAAGCTTCCCACCCGCAGCTTTCCCTCTACCTTGTGGTTGATGTCAAATGCCGCCTGTCGGAGCATGTATTTTTGATTCACCAGCTCCCGGATATACGGGGTCAGCCGTTTTCCGTTGTCCGTCAGAACCACGCCCCGCTTAAACCTTGCAAACAGCTGTACCCCCAGTTCGTCCTCCAATCCCGCCATAATCTGGCTGATACCGGACTGGGTATAGCTCAGCGCCTCCGCCGCCTTGGAAAAGCTCCCGGTTTCGCAGACCTTTAAAAAGACCTCGTATCGGTCTGTCAGTTCTTTCATGTGCTCACATCCATTACGATTATTTATGTATACCAGTAATTATATTTGTTTTACTGATATTATACCCTGTGCTATACTAATTCGG
>CAVEIY010000128.1:0-5811 GCA_963615825.1 Flexilinea sp. | reverse complement strand
AGCAACTTCGGGGTTTACGTCCAGAAAACGATTCATGTTCATAGTGATACCTCCATATTCATTCGTGCGATGAGTGCTTCTTCAGAAAGTGCTTCGTTGATGGTTTCCGTCCCCTCAATGGAGATGGAAGAGGCCGCGGAACCGGCCATGGTGGATTTTCTCAGGTCACTGCCCTGGAGATAAGCCCAGACCAGACCTGCCACAAAGGCGTCGCCAGCTCCGGTGGCATTGTTGACATGGACCGGATAACAGGGCAGCTCCAGCATTTCATTGTGGTCTGCTGCCAGAACGCCTTTGGTGCCCAGAGAAATGAACACCCGATGCAGGCCCGTATCCAGCAGCGCCTGTGCTGCCCGACGGAGATCGTCGTCAGTATGGATGGCAATGCCGGAGAGCAGCTCTGCCTCTAAGCGGTTGGGCTTTAGGGTGTGGAGCTTTCCAAGTACGCCCTGGAATTTCTTTGCCTTGGTTACGGATACCGGATCGGCAAAAATCGGGGGCGTGACATGCTCTGCGATAAACTCAATGGATTCCTGCGGGATGTTGGCGTCCACTACTACCAGCTGTGCGCCGTTGAGCAGCGTCAGATTCTTTTCCAAATAGGAAGGAGAAATCTCGCGGCATACCTCCATATCGCTGACGGCCAGGGCCATATCGCCATCCGGTCCGCCCAGGTATACATAGGTGGAGGTGGAAGCGCCAGGTACCGTGCGAACCCGACTGAAATCCAGCCCACAGGCGGTACAGGTTGCGGCGATCTTTTCACCATAGAGGTCAGCGCCAACGGCACTGAGCATCCGGGCATCCATTCCAAGCAGGCTGATGTTGTGGGCGATGTTCCGCCCGACGCCGCCTACGCTCATGGTAACGGTGCCGGGATTAGAATCCCCGGGAATCATGGACGCAAAGCTCTTGCCGCCGATGTCCATGTTGACGCCGCCTACCACCACCACATAGGTGCCGGAGCGCAGCACATAGCCTTTTCCGGCGATAAAGCCCTTTTTCATCAGGTTGGAAATGTGAACCGCTACAGAGGAGCGGGTAATTCCCGCCTTTTCGGCCAGCTCCTGCTGAGAGATCATCGGATTTTCCTCGATCCAACGAAGGATCTGGCGTTCACGCTGGGTCATTGCGTCACCTCCAATAAGGAATTGCTTACATTCAATAATCTATTGCTTAGTTTACACGGAAACAGCAGACTTGTCAAGGGGGTAACAAAAAATTCTCCCCGATTTTTGTCGGAGAGAATTTCGCTATTCCACATCAAATTGCTGACGACGGAGATCCAGATGCACCTGTGTCCCCTGCCCCGGCTGAGCGGTGATGGTGATGGTATGACCGAGCCTGGTGAGAATCTCATGGCAGAGGTACAGGCCGATGCCGGTGGTCTTTCGGGTGCGGCGGCCGTTCAGACCGGTGTAGCCCTTTTCAAAAATCCGCGGCAGATCCTCCGGGGCGATGCCAATGCCGTTGTCGGCAATGACAAGCTGCTCCGGTCCCTCCAGGAAGATGGAAACCGTGCCGCCCGGGGCATACTTCAGCGCATTGGACAAGAGCTGCTCCATCACGAATTCCAGCCATTTTTCGTCGGTGAGTACAGTGCATTGGGCGGGGCTGTAGTCCAGATGCACCTTGGCGCGGATAAACTGTCCGGCGTAGGTATGAATTGCCGTCCGTAGGATGCCGTCGAGATCGTATTCCCGGAATACAAAATCCGAAATCCCCTCCCCCAGCCGCAGATAATTCAGGGCCATGGAGACATATTGCTGCACCTTAAACAGCTCGCCCTTTAGCTCGCCGCTTCCCTCCCCTGCCTGCAAAATCAGGTCCATGGCGGAGATGGGCGTTTTGATCTGGTGCGCCCAAAGGGTGAAATAGTCCAGCGTGTCGTTATAGCGTGCCAAGGCGGCAGTGGCATTGGCCTCTTTTTCGGAGAATAGCTGCTCTAAGAGCGCCTGATAGTCCGCTTCTACGCTGCCGGACGGAGGCGGAAGATGATCCAGGGAGTTCCGGATATCCAGTCCCTTCAGCAGCTTATGACGCCTGGCATAGGGAAAATAGCCGATCACCAGCATGGTAAGCCCCAACACGCCGCCTAGTCCCATGGCATAGAGAACCGGCGTGACAGGAAGCGCGGAGAGGCACAGCACCGCAAAGCAGAGGAGATAAAGCGCCAGCGCAAACACCAACGGCATGCGATATTGCCTGAGATAGGATCGCAGCATTTTGGTTCCTTTCCGGGCTATGGAATCAGATAGCCCATGCCCTTTTTCGTTACAATAAAGTCCGGAAGTCCGGCGGCGGCAAGCGTTTTCCGCAGTCTGCCAATGTTGACGGTCAGGGTGTTTTCGTCCACATAGCTGTCCGTTTCCCAGAGCTTCTCCATCAGCGTATCCCGGGAAACCACGGTGCCGGTCCGGGCCATCAGGGCCTCCAAAATCCGATATTCGTTCTTGGTCAGCTCAATCCGCTGGCCCTGAAAGCTGAGGCTGGCGTCGCCGGTATTGAGAACCGCGCCGTGGGATTGGGGCTGCGGCGGAGTGCCGGAAAAATCATAGCTGCGACGCAGCAGCGCCTGGATTTTTGCCATTAAAATGCTGAGGTCAAAGGGCTTTGCAATGAAATCGTCGCCGCCCATGTTGATGGCCATGATGATATTCAGATTTTCCGAGGCGGAGGAGATGAAAATTACAGGAATTTGCGAGGTCTTGCGGATTTCCTGGCACCAGTGATACCCGTCGAAAAACGGCAGCGAGATATCCAGCAGCATCAGCTGGGGCTGAAATGCCTCAAATTCCGGCATAATATCCCGGAGATTTTCTGCAATATGGACCTGATGGCCCCAACCGGTAATAAACTTCGACATGGCGCTTGCGATTACGGGGTCGTCCTCTACGATCATAATGCGGTGGGACATGGGTTATCCCTCCAATGCTTCGTCAATGGCCTGACGAATATTTTTGACCCGAACAACGGTCATTCCCTCCGGCGGAAGCACCTTTGCGCTGCCCTGATGGGGAATCAGTACCCGGGTAAAGCCCAGCCGGCTCAGTTCGCCCAGCCGCAGCCCCAGATTGTTGACGGCACGGATCTCACCGGTCAGCCCAACCTCACCGATGGCAGCCACGTTGTTGGCAATGGCCTTGTCCCGATAGCTGGAGGCAAGCGCGAGAATCAGCGGGAGGTCCGCCGCAGGCTCTGAAAGGCTCAGGCCGCCGATGACGTTGATATAGCCGTCACAGGCAGAAAGCCGCATGCCCCCGCGCTTGTCCAGCACTGCCATCAACAGGGTTGCACGGTTAAAGTCAAAGCCGTCGGTGGTTCGGCGGGGAACGTTAAAGCTGGAGGACACCACCAATGCCTGAATTTCAGCGAGAATCGGGCGGGTTCCCTCCATAGCGCAGGCCACACAGGTGCCCGGGGCATTCAGCGGCCGACCGGAAAGCAGCATCTCCGAGGGGTTTTCCACCTCCTGCAGGCCGCTTTCATGCATATCAAAGACACCCAGCTCATTGGTGGAGCCAAAGCGGTTTTTCGCGGCGCTGAGCAGCCGATAGGAGGTGTTCCGGTCCCCCTCAAAGTAGAGTACGCAGTCTACCATATGCTCCAGCACCTTGGGTCCTGCAATGGAGCCTTCCTTGTTAATATGCCCTACCACGAATACGGTGATACCCTGGGCCTTGGCCAGATGCATCAGCGTCATGGTGCATTCCTTTACCTGGGTGATGCTGCCGGGGGCCGAGGTGCCCTCCTGGGTATAGAGGGTCTGGATGGAGTCGATTACCAACACATCCGGACTGAGTTCGTCCACGGTTTCCAGAATATCCTCCATGGAGGTTTCGGACAGTACAAACAGTCCGTCGCCGGAAACGCCCAACCGTACTGCCCGCATTTTCAGCTGAGTTTCCGATTCCTCTCCGGAGACATAGAGCACCTTCAGGCTCCGGGAAACATAGTCGCACAGCTGGAGCAGCAGCGTGGATTTTCCAATTCCGGGAGCGCCGCCGACCAGTACCAGAGAACCCCGGACTGCTCCGCCGCCCAGTACCCGGTCCAGCTCTCCCATTCCCGTGGAAAAGCGCACCTCATCGGTGGTATCCAGCTCCTTCAGCGGTCGGGCGCTGCGGCGAACGCCGCTGGACGAAGCAGCGGTACGGGGAACCCCCTTGGGCTTAGGCGCGGCCTTGTGCTCTACAATGGTGTTCCACTGTCCGCAGGCCGGACATCTCCCCTGCCACTTCATGGTTTCATTGCCGCAGGAGGTGCAGTAAAATACAGTTTTTTCTTTCATAATACGTCCTCAGCGATACCCCGGAGGCTTGCTCCGGGGATTGGTTTGCGGCGGTGACTGCAATGGTAACCGCCAGCCTGGTTTGATAGCCCGGATCCTTTAGCGATGCCAGCTCCTGCGGATTGGTGAGAAAGCCGCACTCAATGAGAAGCCCGGGCACTTGAATATGGTTCATTAGGTAGACATCCGGCGAGATGGTTTTCGCTCTGCGGGCATTGCCGGGGTCTACCGCATTTTTCAGGGCAAGCTGCATGGTTTCTCCGAATTCCTTGGCGTTTCCCGTGGGGGTATAGAACACCTGTGCCCCATGGTATTTTTTCTGGGAATAGGTGTTGCAGTGGATGCTGACCAGTATCGCTCCAGGCTGACTGTTCACCAGCTCCACCCGACGGCGGATATCCGAGACTTTTTTCTGAGAGATGGATTTGGCGCCGGAATCGGAAAGGTCGGTATCTGTGCTGCGAAGCAGCATGGTGTTTTCCCCCAGCAGCCCAAGAACCGCGTCGGTTTTCAGGGTGATAGCGAGATTCAGGTCGCATTCCCGGGTGCCGTCGGGTCCTGATGCGCCGCCGTCTGCGCCGCCGTGTCCGGCATCGAGAACAATCATCCGTGGAATGGACGCTTCTCCGGCGACTGCTGCCTGTGCCCGAAGTCCATGAAGGGCAAAGGCGGTGAGCAGCGTCAGCGACAGCATATACATACAGGACAGAAATCGACCTTGCTTCATAAAAACACCCCCATAAAATCTATGAGGGTGTTTGCCGGTTATGCCTTACCGCAGGCGCTTATCTTTATCCCGGGATTTGTAGATGAGCTTATAGAAAATGCCCACGTTGTTGTAGCCGTTTTTATAGGCGAGATAGCCGATGAGGGGCTGGAACACCATGGGGATGATATAGAAGATGGCATAGCCCCAGACCGAGGTGTTGACGGTTATCTTCACAGCGCCCACAAAGGATGCAAAGGGAGAATAGAACACCAGCCACAGCACGGAAAACAGGTCCGACCAGGTGCCGGAGCCAAGGGACAGCACGCACATCAGAAGTACGCAGACCAGTCCGGGAATCTGGGCCAGCAGTCCGGTTTTCAGTCCGCGTTTGGGGTTATATTCCAGGTAGCCGTATTTGACCACGTTATAGTCGCGCATGGCCAGCTTATAGATGTCGGTATAGTCAAAATAGACCCACAGAATCAGCAGAATCACGGAAATAGTCCAGTTGAGCCACAGGGGAACCGAAAAGGAGCTGGTGAGGATGGCATAAATCGCATACAGCGCCAGAACCTTGATGCCTACATACCAATGCTTCCGGACAAAGGAAAAGTCGGTACTGGTCATCACATTGGGATCTGCGGAGCGGGCGGAAAATTCGGGCTTTTTTTTCTCGTTTGAAGCCATAGATGCAGGATTCCTTTCTGAATATGGGCGGGCACAGGTCCCACGGAATTGTCGTTCTTTTGATCGGGTAGACAATATTATAGCACAGATATTCCCCGGTGAAAAGCCATAATCCGAACAGATT
>CAVEIY010000127.1:0-5859 GCA_963615825.1 Flexilinea sp. | reverse complement strand
GCGGCCATCCAGCACGGCCTTGGTGTATTCGGCCATCCGACAGTTGAGCACCTCGTTGGCATTGTCGTTGTCAAATTCAATGGCGTCGAAGTTGCAGGCACCCAGGCATCTGCCGCAGCCGACGCAGTGGGTCTGATCGACGGACATCTTTCTGGCAGCGCGATCAAACACCAGTCCCTCATTGGCGCACTCTCTCTGACATCGACGGCAGCCACGGCATCGTTCCGGAGAGATATGGGGCTTGCCGCTGGAGTGCTGCTCTGTTTTACCGGCACGGGAGCCGCAGCCCATGCCGATGTTTTTAATGGCGCCGCCGAAGCCGGTCATTTCGTGGCCCTTGAAGTGGGTCAGGGAGATAAATACGTCGGCGTCCATAATGGCACGGCCAATCTTGGCTTCCTTAACATATTCGCCGCCCTGTACCGGAACGGCAATGTCGTCGGTTCCCTTGAGTCCGTCACCGATGAGAATGGGACATCCCACGGTCAGCGGGGTAAAGCCGTTCTGCCAGGCACATTCCAGATGTTCCAGCGCGTTTTTCCGGCTGCCGGGATACATGGTGTTGCAGTCAGTGAGGAAGGGCTTTCCACCTAAGTGTTTTACCAGATCCACCACAGCACGAGCATAGTTGGGGCGGAGATAGCTGATGTTGCCCAGCTCGCCAAAGTGGAGCTTGATGGCAACGAATTTACCGTCCATGTCGATGTCCTCGATTCCGGCCTTCCGCATGAGCTTTTGCAGCTTGGCAGGCAGTCCGTCGCCAAAGGCCTTGGTCCGGAAGTCTGTGCAGTATACCTTTGCTTTTTCCATGGGTCATTCCTCCTGAATATATGGTTAAAAATTGAGATTTTCTCCGATAATATAGCATATTTTCGGGGAATTGTCGATTTTAAAAACAAAACAATTCAACATATAAATCATATGGGAAATGTATAAATATATTGACATGAATGAATCAGAGGACTATAATGAGGGAAAAACACCCGGGAGGTTTTCTCATGGAACGTACAGATGCACTGGCTCTGCTCCAGCAGTATAATAAAGAGCCATTTCATATTCAGCATGCCGTTACCGTTGAGGCGGTGATGGGCTATTTTGCCGATCAGCTGGGCTATGGAGACGAAAAGGCATTTTGGCAGACGGTGGGACTGCTGCACGATCTGGATTTTGAAATGTATCCGGAGCAGCACTGCGTCAAGGAAATGGCTATTATGACAGAGCTGGGACTGGACCCCAGACTGATTCATGCGGTGGGCAGCCATGGCTACGGAATCTGCTGTGACATTGCCCCGGAGCATGAGATGGAAAAGGTCCTCTATGCCACCGACGAGCTGACCGGACTCATTGGCGCGGTGATTAAAATGCGTCCTTCCAAATCCACAAAAGATCTGGAGCTGAAGAGCCTGAAGAAGAAATACAAGGACAAGAAATTTGCCGCAGGCTGCAGCCGTCAGGTCATTGAGGACGGGGCGAAGATGCTGGGCTGGGAGCTGGATGACCTTTTAACCCGGACCATCGAAGCCATGCGTCAGGCGGAGGACCAGGTGATTGCCGAAACCGACCGGCTTACGGCACAGGCATAAATAGAAACAGTACAGCGCCCGGGATTTTTCCCGGGCGCTGTTTTTTGCAGCTTATGAATGGTCTTTTTCCTGCTTCCGCTGAGATTTCCGGTGCTTGAGTACCACGAACATTCGCCAGAAAATGCTGGGATAAACCCGATTGATGACAGCGCCGATGAATACAATGGACATGCAGAAATACAGCCACAGCATCACCAGAATTACCACACCCAGGGAGCCATACAGCGTGGAAAACGTGGAGAAGTTGTTCACGTAAATAGAAAACGCCTCGGAAAACAGCAGCCAGGCCAGGGACGTAAACAGCGCTCCGGGGATCTGCATATAGAACCGCATTTTCTTATTGGGAAAAAACGTGTAGATCAGCACAAATACCAGCGCCATAATGAGATACAGGGTCAGACCGCGGAAATCCATCAATGCGCCAAAGATCCGGGCGAGCCGGGGCACGTTGCGCTGGAGCAGGGAGAGAATGTGCTGACCAAAGACCCGGAGGCCCAGGTTAAACAGCAGTCCTGCAATCAGAATCAGCATATAACCGATGCAGATGATCCGCTTAAAGATAAAATTCCGGGTGTCGTTGACATCGGCAATGGCATTGAGTCCGTCCAGCAGGCCCAGCATACTCTTTGCTGCGGTCCACAGCGTGACCACCAGGGAGACAGACAGCGCCGTCACAGAGGTGGTGAGAATGTCCTCGGATACGGTGTAAAACAGTCCCTGAAAGCTTGCGGGCAGCAGCGACGCCACCATGTCCAGAAACTCCTTGGTATCGAAGGAGGTATAGCTGATGACCGAGAGAATCAGCATCAAAAACGGGAAGATAGCGGTAATGATAAAGAAGGATGCGCTGGCGGCATAGGTGGAAATATGATAGCTGCCGAATTGCTTGGCATAGTATCGAAGGGTTCGGTAGAGCTTCAAGCTGCATCCTCCTTTCGGAAAAGAATTACCGAAACCATTACCTGGGGCGGCCGAAGAAGTACACCGCCAGGGTGCCGGGACCGGAGTGGGTGCCGATGACAGGGCCGATATAGCCAATCATAATATTTTCAATGCCGAAGCGGCTGCGCACCAGCTCTGCCAGGGTTTCGGCATCCTGAAGGCAATCGCCGTGGGAGATAAAGACCTCGGGATTGTCGAAGCCCTTCATCTGCTGCTCCATCCGATCTACCAAAGCCTGAATGGAAGCCTTACGGCCCCGGGCTTTGCCGACGGAGGTAAGATGACCGGTATCATCTACGTGCAAAATGGGCTTGATTCCCATCAGCGAGCCAACCACAGCCGTGGCCTTGCTGACCCGTCCGCCACGATGCAGGTGCCCCAAATCGTCTACGGTGAAATTGTGGACAACGTTCAGGCGCATATCCGTGATCTTTTTTGCCGTGTCCGCCAGCGTTTCGCCTGCATCCCGCAGTTTGATCGCCTGATGGACCAGAAAGCCCTGTCCCATAGAGGCGCATAGAGAATCCACCACGATAATCTTCCGCTGGGGATATTCCTCCATCACCATCTGCGCGGCAAGCTGAGCGGCGTCGCTGGTGCTGGAAAGACCGGAAGAAAACGCAACGTGCAAAAGATCCTTACCCTGCTCCATAAAGGTGCGGAACAAAGCGGCGGTATCCTCGGGATTGGCAGCGGAGGTGGTGGGCAAAGCACCGGCACGGAGTTTGTCGTAAAAGACTTTATCATCCATGGCGCCGGAGCCATGATAGGTCTGTCCCTCCAGGGTAAAGCCCAGCGGGAGAACGGTTATCTCGTGGGTTTGGCAATAGGACAGGGGCAGGTCAGCGCCGCTGTCGGTGGTAATGCAGAAATTCATCTGTGGTTTCCTCCATTTCCTCTTTGCTCTTAATTTACAGCTGAGAGAATTCCTTTCGTCCCTCAGCAAAAATACTGGTGCCGTGGCAGTCGATGGCCGTAAAAACAGGCAGATTCTCAATGGTAAACTGTTTGACGGATTCACAGCCCAAGTCGTGGAAGGCGATTTCCTTGGCCTCCTTGATGCAGCAGGCGATCAGCGCACCGGCTCCGCCAACGGCACAGAAGTAGGCGCTTTGGTTCCGTACAATTGCGTCGATCACGGCCTGACTCCGTTCGCCTTTGCCGACCATGGCGGTTAGCCCCAGATCCAGCAGTCGGGGGGCATAGGGGTCCATCCGGGAAGAAGTGGTGGGACCGCAGGAGCCGACTGCCATGCCCTTTTGTGCAGGGGTAGGACCGGCATAATAGATCACGGAACCCTCCAGCGGGTAGGGCAGAGGCTTCCCCTCATCCAGCAGAGAAAAAATCCGCTTATGGGCTGCATCCCGGGAGGTGTAGACGGTACCGGAGAGCAGCAGACGATCTCCTGCTTTCAGCTGTGGAATGGCTGCTTTCAGCTCAGAGGTGTGGATGTGCAGCTGACTCATTTATACTTCCTCCAATCCTTCTGCGGGGTCCGGAATCATGGCGTCCATGTCAAGCAACTGCTGACGGGCACCAGACAAAGCGGCGGTCAGCGCGTCACAGCTGTCCTCCAGGGTTTGAAGCTGCAGCTCCATGGCAGTGATGGAATTCCGGGCGGCAGAATCGGCGTTTTCCAGCTGAGTACGGGCCTCAGTGCAGATATCGCCCAGCGCTTCATAGAGCTTTTTGGCACGCTGGGAAGCAATCCGCTCGGCTGCCTCAGCCCGGCGATATGCCTCCAGCTCCAGCCGATCCAGCGTGTCCTCCGATGGCTCGGTAGGGGCAGGCGCGGGTTCGGGAGCCAGTTCCGGCGCGGGTTCCTGCTGGGCGAGCTGTGAAAGCGCATGCTCCAGCTGCTGCTGAAGCTGTGCGATTTCCTTGTCCTTTTCCTGAAGCTGCGCCTGATGATCCTTTGCGGTTTTTGCAATGTATACCGTTACGTCGGATTTGTGGAATCCGCCTACGGCTGTTCTGAAATGGGGTGTTTCTCCCATATTGGTCCCTCCAGCGGCCGGATCAAACCGGCTATGTGAATATCTTCTGAATTATACCATACAACGTCAATGGTTGCAAGACACTGGAAATGTAGGAAGATGCGCTTCTTGCATCAAATGCCGGGAAGAAAACAGAAAATTGACTTTTTCGGAGGAAGGGACTATACTGACTCTAATATCATCCGCGGAGGAATCAGCAATGGCACATACAGAAGAAAAACTTGAGGGACAGACGATTTATCAGGGGCGCATTATCACTGTTAAACAGGACACGGTGCGGCTGGAGAATGGAAAAACGGCAAAGCGCGAGGTGGTTCAGCATCCGGGCGGTGCGGCCATTGTTCCGGTGGGGGCAAATGGCGAGGTGTATATGGTGCGGCAGTATCGGTATCCCATGGGACGGGAGCTGCTGGAGATTCCGGCGGGAAAGCTGGAGCCGGGGGAGGATCCCCGCACTGCGGCCATCCGGGAGCTGGAGGAGGAATGTGGACTGACGGCGGAGAACATTGTGGACCTGCACCCGGTTTACCCCTCTGTGGGCTATGATACGGAGGTCATTCACATGTATTTGGCCACGGGACTCAAGGAAACACAGTGCCATCCGGACGAGGACGAGTTTTTAGACCGGCTTTCCTACCCGCTGGATACGCTGGTGGAAATGGCACTGCGCGGGGAAATCTGCGACGCAAAAACCGTTGCGGGTATCTTAAAGGCGAAGCTGGTATTGGGCAAATAACAAAATTGCGGCGCACCGAATGAACGGTACGCCGCAATTTTTATGCTTTCTTGGACCGGTAATCCAGGGCGGAGAGCCAGGTGAAGCGGAATCGCCGCCAGGGCGTCAGGGTCAGTCGGGTCAGCTCTGCCATCTGGAGAATGGACTGCCGATAAGGCTCCAGCTCCTCCGGTGTGATGGTGTGCTGGCTGAATTTTGCTTTCAGGGCCAGCGCTTCTTCTGCTTCGGTGGGTTCCGCGCCCCACAGTGCAAGCCGCTGGGCATATTGCCACAGGTTCAGCACGGCCTGGTTGGTGTTTTCCACATAGAAGGATTTGTTCCGAATCCGGCGCAAAATCATTCTTCGGATTAGGAGCACCAGGAAGGCGGTGAGAAGCAGAGCGGGAAGAATCAGCAGCATCAGCAGCAGGTGTCGGGTGCCGATGCCCTGGGACGGAGCAGCAGGTGCGTCAGAGGTTTGCGTTCCAAGCTCCGGAGTGGACCCGGCCGTATCAGCAGCGGCGCTGGGCGTTGGGGTAGCGGCTGGGGTTGGAGAAGCGCCGGCTTCACTGGAATTCTCCGGCTCAGCAGAGGGAGAAGGCGTGGGCGTGGAGGTGGGCGG
>CAVEIY010000126.1:0-5955 GCA_963615825.1 Flexilinea sp. | reverse complement strand
GGCATCACGGATTCCCAAGGTGCTTTCCCGTGCGCACTCTACAGTGAGATAGAGATAATTGGCATCGCAGGCAAAGGAGCGGACCGCATAGATATCGCCCTGTGCATTGAGGTTCAGATTCATTAGGATTGTTCCGGCAGAATCCGTATGAAGCAGGAAGCAGGCGTCGTTTTGCTCGCCGCAGAGCCAAAAACTGCCGTCGGAATCTACGCCCAAAAGTACAGGCTCTGTGTAGTCCGGAAAGCTTACAATTTCCTCCATGCGGACGGCACTGGAATCCATAGAGATTTGAAAGAGCGTTCCGGCGTAGTTTTTATCGTCCGGCTCCGCCATGGCGGCAATTGTGCTGCCGTTGGATAGCATGGTAACGTCGGCGGATTGCTCGGTTTCGTAAAATGCTGCGGTATAGGCGCATTGCTCCTGCGGATCAGAAGCCGTGGAAGCCGGTGCAGCATGTTGCTTGCTGCCGCATCCGCTCAGCAAGGCAAGACATAGTATGATGGAAAAAATCCGCTTCATTTCCAGCCCTCCGTTTCATCGAACCTATTTATGTAACTGCATCATACCATCTGCGTAAATATTTGTCAATTACGCTGGCGGACAAAAGACCTGTCGGGATAACCCGGCAGGTCTTTCGTATGGGGCTTAGTATGGAAAAGGAAATTGGAGAATGTTAGAAATCATCGCCCCATCCGTCGTCGTAGTATTCATAGTCGTCGTAGTAATCGTAATCGTCATAGTAGTAATCATCGTAGTCGTCGTAGTAATCGTAATCGTCATAGTAGTAATCATCATCCCAGGTGTCGCCGGGATCCGACCAATCGTCGTAGTATTCGTCGTCGTAATCCCAACCTGCGTCATTGGACTCATAGTACTGTCCGTCGTCGTCGATGTAATAGCTGTCGCCAAAGCCAATGAACTCATTTTTAGTGCCGTCCCAATACCAGATGTCGCCATCCTCGTCGTACCAATAGTAGGGGGTGTTGGCGTCGCCGGGATCGGAGCCGGAACTGTCGCTGGGCGCGGCAGGCTCCTGGGGAACGGCCTTGGGCGCAGTGGCCCAATCGGTGGTATAGGTGCAGGTATTGAGCATGCTTTGGCTCAGCGCAGCATAGGTGTCAATCCGATGGGCGGGGGCAAGGGCAGAAGCAACCAGCGCATAGCCAGTGGGGCCATAATACCGGACTTCCACCACGCCGGAGAGAGAATCGGATAGCCCCTCGGCGGCAGCGCTGCCATTTACGGTGATTTTGCTGCTGACACTATAGTAATTGCCCCAGTCCATACAGGTTACGGAGTCGGTTGTCAGCAGCTGATCGCCGTACAGACTGCCAAGAACCTCCTGAAGCATGGCCTCCAGCATGGGCTGTGCGGTGCCGAGTCCCTGGGTCATTTTCTCGTCATAGCCGGAGATGGGATGGAAGGCAAGCAGAATGCTGGAGGCAAAATCGTCGGTGCCATCCCCCAGAACCGGGGTAAAATGCAGCGTACCGGCCAAATCAGGGTCGGGCTGCGCAGTCAGGGTCGAAGCATAGGAAACGGAAACGTCGGTAAAGCCCTCCGGAAAGCTGACGGTCTGGTCTAGGGAATCCGCGGACGAGGGGAGAAACGCCATATTGTCGCTGTAGAGCAGCAGGTTTCCTTCGCCATCGGCAAGGGTAACCTCGTCGGTCAGCGCAATGGAATTAAAGTAGCTGCCGTCCTCCAGATAGAGATCGGCAATGTCGCCGTCCAGCGTTATTGTGCCGGAATTCTCCTGCTCACCATAGAGATTCATGGTGTACCAGCTGCCGGTATCATCGACAAAGAGATAGGCAGGTAGACTGTCATATTTCCAGATTCCGCTGTAATCCATCAGATCTGCGCCAAGAATCGGCTCTGCTGCGGTAAGATCATCATATTTACTGCTGTCGTATTTGGCCGTGATGTCCAGCTCGGCATCTCCGTCAGGAGGCAGGAAAACCAGATAATCATGGTCTGCAATGGTGAAATCCTGCTCATCCAGCGCGGTATCGTAGAATAGCTCATCCTGGGCGTTGTAAACCAGAATGTTAAAGCCTGCATCCAAATCCTCCTTAGAATAGGTGCCCAGGCCGATCTGCTGCATATCTCCGTCCTCCAGCGGGGCGTCCAAAAGGGGATCGCCCCATTCGCTGGTGGTGGCAGAGGTGATGTAAAGCTCCCCAATCGCCTGGCCGCTGCGGTTTACCAGCGTAATGGTCACGGGGGTGTCTTTGCTGCCGCAGGCCGAAAGTAAAATCAGGCAAAGTAAGGTACCGAAAAACGGGAAAAGCCGCTTCATTCTCTTTTTCATGTCATTCTCCTCCTGGTTGCCAAAATGGTGTTCAGATTTGGTCTTGTTCGCCGTTCCACTCCGCCATGGAAAGCATCTCATCGTGGCTCAGCTCCACATTGCCGAACCGGACGAAAATCCCATTGGTGACTGCACTGTTCCAGACTTGGAGATTGGAAAGGGGGCGGAACCGAATTCGATGAAGGTACGGCTTCATATCCAGAAGCAGCCTGCTTCCGGAAAGGTAGTCAACCTGCAGAATGTATTGCGCCAGGGGTACTACGGATGAAATGTATTTTCGATCCACCTTTGCCCTCCTTTCTGGCAGAATAATGAAATCCACCGTACAGCCTCATTGTACGGTGGATTTTGTCAGAATGCTATTAACCAATGGTTAGTTTTTCTGCATACGGGAAAGCAGCTCCTTCCGTTTGGTACGGGTGTCGCCGGTGATCTGGAGCTTGGAATAGATTTGATTGATGTACTGCTTGACGGTGCCCTCAGAGAGAAAGAGCCGCTGTGCAATCTCACGGTTTGTGAGATGCTGCGCCATCAGCTGAGTCAGCTCCAGTTCCCGCTGGTTGAGCATGGAAAAGCCCGCAGGCACCGCAGAGGATTGAAGCAGCTGATAACGGCGCTGTTCGCAGTCGGCTGCCAGGGTGTTTACACGATCCACAAAGGAGGCCGGTGCAGAGAGGGACAGATTGGTCAGGTAGCGGCCATTTTCGACAAATGGGAGAATCAGCTGGTCTGGTATAGCCGCAGAAACTGCCTCGTCCAGCAAGGACTGTGCGGCAGCATGCTTTCCAAGCTTTTCGTAGGCGGCAGCGGTTTGAAGCTGAACGTGCAGTGCCACCAGCGCATAGTGAAGCCCACGGCAGCTTTGCAGCAGTGCTTCGCTGCGGGCAATGACTTTGGCATAGGCCCCCTGAACCAGATAAACCTGATTTTCGATCAGCTCCATCATCGGCTTCCCGGGCGCTAAAAAGTTGACGGTGGCGAGCTGATGGTCCCGAAACAGGGGCGGAATCAGCGCTTCTTCCTCCAGCAGCGCATAGTAGTAAGCGGAAATGCTGTCGAACATATTGATCCACATGACGTTGTGCTGGCCCAGCAGCGCGTTCCGACGTTCTGCAATGGAAAAATGCGGCTGCCAATCGGTCAGAAGGGACAGACGGAGTGATAGAAAATCACAGCACAACGTAATGCCCTCCTGGCCGTTTCCGGTCGCCTGGGCATAAGCGCGTTCCAGCTCAATTCCGGCATCGGCAAAATGCCCTTGCAGGTATTCCGATTCTGCGTCCATAATGGTTTCTGCCCCTTGACCGTGACCATTGGTGATTTTGTAATAATGGGGCATGCAGTCGTTCATTTCCAGGCGCTCTGCGGCAAGCCCGCCGGGGGAACGATGGAACATCATCAATACCGAGGGGGAACCAAAGGTCCAGCCGCCGGAACGCTGAATGCTGATGGCAGGACGGGTCATCTGGGTGCTGGCGCTGCGGTGAAGCACGCTCATTTTACGGATATCGTTATACATCAGGAAGCTCATAATCAGATCCCGCTCCCCCAATAGATTGCCCCGCTCCTCTGGAGACAGGTCCGGATGGGCCGAAATAGACGCCATCAAAAGCTGCTCCAGCTCCAGCATCTTAGGAATCTGCTTCCAGTTGAACATAATCCGCATGAGTACCAGAATCGAAAGGGGATGCTCCAGAAGCACGGATTTTGGGCATGCATCCAGACAGTCTTGCACTGTGCTGGTCGCCAAACTGGTCAAAAGAATACCGGCATCCAGCTGCACCACCTGGAGCAGACCGTCATAGTTTTCGCTGGAGCGGTAAAAGGACAGAGCGTGGAGATACTGGTGGTGCGCCGTGTACCACTGTCCATAGCGGTTTTGATAGAGAATTTGGGTTTCACGGGGAAGGGACGAAAAGCTTCGGACTGCGCATTCCTTCATCATATGGTGAAAGCGGAACGTGGCCCCATCGGGCAGCCGCCGCACAAAGGCATTTTGTTCGGTTAGGGAGGAAAGCAGCTGACGGGTATCGGAACGCTCTGTGATAAACTCTGCCATCTCTGCGGTGAACTCATCGGCCAAGCCCATAATGGCAAGAAATTGCTGCTGCGGCTGGGGCAGCGGGTCCAGCATGGCAGTGGAAAACATCTCATAGATGTCCGATTGCGTATCCGGCAGCGCGCCATACTGCACCAGTGCGCAGAGATTCAGATAGACCGCAGAGAACCACCCCTCACTGGAATGAAGCAGGGAGGTGATCTGGGCGTCACTGAGGTCCGTTCCGCAGCGATGAGCATAGACAGAAAGCTCTGTATGGTTGAGCCGCAGCTGGTCCACGGTGATTTGGTGAAGCCGACGGCCAAGCCGGAGAATATCGCCGCCGGAGAGAAAACGGTCCCGGCTGGCAACGATCATATGCACATTGTCTGGCAGCCGGGAAACCAGATTGCACAGAAATCCCGTGACCCGATCATCGGTGAGCAGGTGAAAATCGTCGATAAAAAGATAGCAGGGGCGGGAATCGGACAGACCGTGGCAGAGATCGTCGGTGAGCAGGCTGGCGCTGGCGGGATCGGTGGGACAGTCATATCCCTCCAGCAGAGAAAGACCGCTGTGGGAAAAGGCATCCTGGACGCTTTTCCAAAAGATTGTCAGATTGTCAGAGTATACGCTGATGCGAATGACCCGAAGCTCCTCCCGCAAGGCCTGCTGCTCCAAATACCAGTGGACAGCGGTGGTTTTTCCGTAGCCCATGGGCGCTACAACCGTGGTGAGGGCACAGTGCGAGATGGGGCGCAGACATTCCTGAAGCCGCTCAGAGATATAGATGGTGCTTAAATTCTGTCTCCGTTTCGCCATGGTGCATGCCCTCCGCTTTTCCTGTTATTACAATCAGTGTACCAAAAAATCAGGGGATGTGCAAGCAAGGGAAGGGGGGAAAGAGAAGCAGCAGCGTCAGGATGGCGTAAAAATCAAAAGTAAAAGTGAAATAATTGACAAAAACTGAGGCGGTTCTCGCCGTAACGGTTTATTTCTCGACGGGAATCAGATTGCTCTCATATGGACGTTTGCCCGAAAGCACCTCGTTGTAAAAATTCTGCTTCCAGTCGATATAGGCAACGCTTTCCTCCAGCTCCTTGATTGTCCGCTGTAGAGCCTCTTGCTTATGGGCCAGCATCACCTTACGTTGAGGAATAGTTTGTTCTCCTTGCAAACAGAGATCAAGATACTCCTTCATCTCCTGAATGCTCATACCGCATTTTTTCAGGCAGGTCAGGCTGTTGATCCAGGCCACGTCCCGCTCATCAAAGACCCGGCGATTGTTCTTGTCCCGTTTCACATTGGGAACAAGTCCCTGGTTGCAGTAAAATTTTAACGCTTGATAAGTCATATTGGTTTCCTTGCAGACCTGCATCATGGTATAAAGCATAGATATCCCCTCGATGTTTACAAAAAATTCAAAGAAATCGGTCAAAAAGCTATTGACCGATTGTAACAACCGGAAATTATAATACGATTGTATCAACCGGTTGTATTAACCGCATTGTAGCATAGAAAAAATAAACATTCAAGAAAGGATGCGTTTTATGAACAACTTTATTTTCGAGAACAAGACCAAGGTGTATTTCGGCAAGGGCGG
>CAVEIY010000125.1:0-6095 GCA_963615825.1 Flexilinea sp. | reverse complement strand
ACGACCTGAAGCTGCTGACCGCTCTGGTGGTGGCACTGTTCCTGGCAGTTCCCTACCTCAAGGGAAAGCACTTTTCCGGCAGAGCGAAGAACGTGAAGGGAGGTGCCGGCAATGCTTAAGATTGACAATATCGTAAAGGTGTTCAATGCTGGCACTGTCAATGAGAAAACCGCACTGAACGGCCTGAGCCTTCATCTGGACGAAGGAGACTTCTGCACCGTCATCGGCGGCAACGGCGCCGGTAAATCCACCATGCTCAACGCTGTGGCTGGCGTGTTCCAGGTGGATCAGGGCAGCATTGTCATCGACGGCGTGGATGTTACCAAGCTGCCGGAGCATAAGCGCGCCAAGTATATCGGCCGCGTGTTCCAGGATCCCATGACCGGTACCGCTGCGACCATGCAGATCGAGGAAAACCTGGCGCTGGCAAAGCGACGCGGCAAAAAGCGTTCCCTGCGCCCCGGTATTACCAAGGCCGAGCGGGAGGAATATCGCGAACTGCTGAAAATTCTGGACCTGGGCCTGGAGGATCGGCTGACCTCAAAGGTTGGCCTGCTGTCCGGCGGACAGAGACAGGCACTGACCCTTTTGATGGCGAGCCTTGTAAAACCCAAGCTGCTGCTGCTGGACGAGCATACGGCGGCTCTGGACCCCAAAACCGCTGCAAAGGTTCTGGAGGCCACGGAGAAAATCGTCAACCGGGATCATCTGACGACCCTGATGATTACCCACAACATGAAAGATGCCATCGCCCACGGCAACCGTCTGATTATGATGAAGGACGGCCAGGTGATTCTGAATATCTGCGGTGAAGAGAAGAAAAAGCTCACCGTAGAGGACTTGCTGGAGAAGTTCAATACGGCATCCGGCGAGGAATTCAGCAACGACCGCATGATTCTGGGATAACAATAAAGATCCGAAGCCACATTGGCTTCGGATCTTTTTATATGTTATTCCGTGGCTTCCTGCTCCAGCAGCGCCATAACCTGCGCTCGGGTGGCAATCAGGTTCAGCGCGTCCAGAAAACCGCTGGTCCCTAAATGCGAGGGCAGACCGAAGTGCTGCTTGAGCAGGTCCCGTTTTTCCCTGCTGCCCTCACCGCCCATCAGACCCCAGGCGTAGAGGTCTTGACGGGTGATGCCGCCAGCAGGGGGTGGTTCGTCGTCACCTAGAAAATGGGCGCCGCATCGGCGGAGTGCTTCGGTCAAAACTTCGGGCGTCATGCCCTCCACCCCCAGAAGCCCCTCTTTTCCGGGCTTTTGCTTCCGCTTCTCTTTCCCTGCAATCTGCGGAATGTATGCCTGGAGCAGCTGTTGGGGCGGCAGAAGGCTTTTTAGCCGGTTCCGGATCACAAAGCCTGCACCGTCGCTGTCGGTAAAGATAATCAGGCCGCGCTTTGCTGCAACCTGCCGGAGAAATGCAATGCGTTCCCGGTCCTTTAAAATGCCAAATCCACCGGTTTCAAAAATTGCGGTATCCACCACCTGGGACAGGGCGTTTTTGTCATATCGTCCTTCCACCAGAATGGCTTCCTGAATGCGGATCATGAGGCATGCTCCAGCTGACCCAGCCGAAGAATCATCGTTTCCAGCTGCACGTCGCCGTCTCCAAAGGAGGTTTTCATGGCATAGTCCGTTTCGGCACAGACTGCCATGGCAAGCCGAAGCTGCTCTTTTTTATAGCCCTGGGCCTGCCGGTAGACCTCTTTTGCGGCGAAATCCCGGATGCCGTAAAGCTGCATCAGCGCGTAGGCGTCCTTTCCATGCTCAGAGAGGACCTTGGCAGCATACATTTGGCGCATTTGGCGGCCAATGACGGCGGCAATCACAATCGGCTCGGTATCCTGGCGGAGCAGATCCTTCATTTTTTGCAGGGCGCTGTCAAAATTCCGGGTGCCAATATCCCGGGTGATGTCGAATATGGCCGCTTCCAGCACGGGAATGACCACAGCGTCGATATCGGCGCGGGTGAGAACCGGTTGATCGGAATAGCAGATCAGCTTGGACAGCTCTCCGGCCAGCGCAGACATGGAACCGCCGGTTTGCAGAATCAAATAACGAATCAGCTGATCTGGCATGGATTTTCCACCGGCAGAAAGCTCCTGGGCAATCCATCTTCCAAGGGTGGATTCCGACTGACGGTTGATTTCCAGCACGGTATTGGGGGCGGAGAAGGGGGCGTAGAGCTTTTTCTTTCGCTTGTCCGGCTTCCACTCCAGCGCATCATAGATCAGCAGTACAGTACAGTAGTCCGGAATATCGGAAAGGATCCCGGCCAACTGATCCCGCTGAGATTCCTTTAGGGAGAAAAAGTCTACGTCCGTCACTTCCACCAGACTGTGCTCGCTCATCATGGGGATGGCGTCTACCGCGTCGGAAAAGGCATCCAGATCCCAGTTTTCTTCGGTAAAGGGATGATAGTTAAATTCCTCTGTGGGGCCTGACACCAGCTTCTTCCGGAGGGTACTGCGGCAACGCTGGATCAGATATGGCTCATCGCCGTGGAGCACATACAGCCTGCCCCAGACGCCGCTTTTTACAATATCCTTAAAAATCTGATATCCGTCCTCTTCCGAACGCTTCCACTTTGCCAATTCCGTGTCCTCCTGGATCAGGACTCTTCCGGACGAAAATCGTCCGGAAGGCTTTCCTCTATTTTATCATCTTTCCCGTTGATTGTCGAGAGAAGATCAAATGCCCATTGCAGCCACGGGAGAAATATTGTATAATCATGTCTATGAATCTAGAAAAAAGGTATGATACATATGGAGTTTTCAAAACGTATGGATCGCTTTGGCGAATCCATTTTTACCGTCATGAAGAATCGCCGGACTGCGGTGGAGGCCAGAGGGCAGGAGGTCATTGACTTTTCCATTGGCGCACCCAATATTCCACCGGCACCGCATATTACCAAGGTGCTCAGCGAAGAGGCGCTGAAACCGGAGAACTATCTCTATGCCATTGTGGATTTGCCGGAGCTTCTGGAAGCGGTGGCACAGTGGTATCAGCGGCGTTATGGGGTGACGCTGGACCCCAAAACCCAGATTACCAGCGTGCTTGGTTCCCAAGAGGGACTGAGTCACATTGGACTGTCCATTCTCAACGAAGGGGATGTGGTCCTGCTGCCGGAGCCTTGTTATCCGGTGTTTGCCGATGGGGCTGCACTGGCCGGGGCCGAGCTGCACTATATGCCCCTGAAAGAGGAGAACGACTATCTCATCGACCTGGACGCCATTCCGGAAGAGCTGGCCCGTCGGGCAAAGCTGATGATTGTCTCCTATCCCAACAATCCCACCTGTGCCCTGGCGCCGGAGTGGTTTTATGACAAGCTCATTGCCTTTGCAAAGAAATACGATATCATTGTGATTCATGATAACGCCTATTCCGAGCTGGTGTATGACGGCGCAACCTGCGGCAGCTTTTTGAGCCATCCCGGCGCCATGGAGGTGGGCGTGGAGTTCAACTCCCTGTCCAAAACCTATGGCATGGCCGGTGCGCGGGTTGGCTTCTGTGTGGGCAATCCGGAGGTGGTAGGCAATCTTCGGACGCTGAAATCCAATCTGGACTTTGGCATTTTCCTGCCGATTCAGAAGGCGGCCATTGCAGCCATCACCGGCGATCAAAGCTGCGTGGCGGAGGTACGCGGTGCCTATGAAGCACGGCGGAATTATCTGGTGGAGGAGCTGGGAAAGCTGGGCTGGCAGATAAAAAAGCCTGCAGGCACCATGTTCGTCTGGGCGAAGATCCCGGACACCTATGCCACCAGCCAGGACTTCTGCATTGCACTGCTGGAGCGTGCAGGGGTATCGGTGACTCCTGGCAGCGCGTTTGGCGCGCTGGGTGAGGGCTATGTCCGATTTGCATTGGTTCGGACCCAAGAGGAAATGTCCCGGGCGTTTGCCCGGATCGCCGAAAGCGGCGTATTGGAGGGATAAACCATGAAAATTGGTGTCATTGGCACTGGCAACATGGGCGGCGCGTTGATGGATGCTTTCTGCAAGGACGCAGAAAACACCATGGTCGCTTGCAACCACGGAAAAGAAAAGCTACAGGCGGTCTGCGCGCGAACCGGTGCGGTTCCGCTGCGATCTGCGGCAGAGGTTGCGCAGAACTGTGATTTGCTGCTGCTGGCGGTGAAGCCCATTGTGATGCCGGAGATTCTTCGGGAGATTGCGTCGGTGGTGAACAAGGATCAGATTATTGTGTCCATTGCAGTGGGATTGACTATTGAATCCTATCTGGACGTGCTGGGGGAGGACAAAAAGGTGGTGCGCGCCATGCCCAATACCCCTGCGGCAGTGCAGGCTGGCATGACGGCGTTTTCCTTTGGCAGCCAGGTTGCAGAGGAGGATCAGCAAAAGGTTTTAAAGCTGTTTTCTCTGGCAGGCGGTACCTCGGTGCTGCCTGAGCGACTGATGAATGCGGTATCAGCCCTGACCGGCAGCAGTCCGGCTTATGTGTATATGTTCATAGAGGCCATGGGCGATGCGGGCTGTTATGCAGGGATTCCCCGTCAGCAGGCCTATGAGCTGGCGGCGCAGGCGGTATTGGGATCGGCCAAAATGGTGCTGGAATCCGGCAAGCACCCGGCACAGTTGAAGGATGAGGTCTGCTCACCGGGCGGAACGACCATTCGGGCTGTGGCACAGCTGGAGAAGAATGGCATGCGCAGCGCAGTGATCGAAGCAATCCGCTCCTGCGTGGATGCAGCCGGAAAATAAACTGAGAAAAGATAGGGGACAGGCTGGAAAGCCTGTCCCTTACTTTTTATAGAATGTTAAACAGATATGGCTGCTCCATCCGGCCCAGCTGCCGGAGTGCCGCCGTAAGCTCCCGGGTACGAAACAGAAATTCTCCGTTGTCTTTCTGGCGGCATGCCTCCTGGAGAACCGGAAATAGAACGCCGATATCGTCGGATTCCGTATGCCGCAGTGACATACCAAAGAAGCCCTCGTGGCGGTTCCACAGCCGGAAGGCATGGTTGACGGTTTCCTCTGCCGCAGAATAATCCCCCAGCATAACCTGCGTCTCTGCGGCCTCCAGCAGCTGTGCGGAGGTGCGGCAGAGGTCGTCTACCCGCCAGGCGGTAAACCAGCAGAAGCCGGTAATCAGCACCAGAACCCCCAGGGCACAGAACATTTTTTTCATACGGTATCCGCCTTTCTGACAATTTGTACGGTTCCGCCAGCGGTGCCGGTCATCCAGAAAACCTCGTCGCGGTTTACTTTTTGACGAGCCAGCTCCGTGTCCAGCCAGGGAAGGTCCTTGCCGATGAAGGTGAGGTTATCCTCCAGAATGCGTCCGTTGCAAATCAGGTTTACGGCAAACTCCTGCTGCTGGGTCTTTTTCCCGGCATTCTGAGGGGTCAGCGGGGCGTACTGGGGGTAAAGGAAGGTGGTAAGCTGCCCGTTTGTTTCCAAAACGGCATACTGCACCTGACTGGCATCCAAAATCCCGGCCTGACGGAGACAAAAGTTCAACTCGTCGATGGTCAGACGGTTTTTTGCCATGGCGGTTTGGTCAATCACGCCTTCCCGGATGATGAATACCGGCTTTCCGCAGAGAAAAGCGCGGAACCGGACGGAATGCATGCTCCACTCCGAGGCGGCCAGCTCCAGAGCCAGCAGCGTAATGATGGGAATGACGCCGGACAAAAGCGGAATGCCGATGTCCTGCATGGGAACGGCCGCCAGATCGGAAATCAAAATGGCAACCACCAGCTCCGACGGCTCCAGCTCGCCTACCTGGCGCTTGCCCAATACCCGTAGCGTCAGCACAATAACAAGATAGAGAATAATGGTTCTGATAAACGAAATAAACATCCAATTCACCCGCCCTCATTGTGCGCTGGGACGCTGCATTTCATGCATTCTGCGGAAAAAAACTGCAAAAGATCGGGAAAAACCATAGGCAAGCAGTTGACAAACGGCTGATTCGTGCTAAAATGGAGGAGAATATGCAAAGGCAATGATGGAACGAAGCAGGATCGTCTCAGCATAGCGACCGGAGGAGGGTGAAAGCTCCGGCACGAGAATTCCTGTAGGCCACTCCTGAGCTGACCGGAAAACCGGTACGTTCGTCCCCGTTAAGGCGTCT
>CAVEIY010000124.1:0-6132 GCA_963615825.1 Flexilinea sp. | reverse complement strand
ACGCTGATCGTCATTGCCCACCGGCTTTCCACCATCGTGGACGCCGATCAGATCGTTGTTGTAAACGATGGCCGTATCGAGGCAACAGGGACACAGACAAAATTGCTGCAAACCTGTCCACTGTATCGGACCCTTTGGAATGCGCATATTGCGTCCCATGACAGCGTGGAAGGAGGTGCTGAACGTGCTTGAGATTCTGAGAAAGTTCTTTCATTTCTGTGACGAGCGGGAGCGAAAAGAGTTTTATCGTTCCATTGTCCTCGGCGTATTAGCGGCTCTGTTTTCAGCGCTTAAAATTCCGGCGATTGGCATAATGCTTGGGGCGATTCTAGCGGGCGGCGTGACCGCGAAAACGATCCTGCTTTCCCTTGCGATTATGCTGGTATCTGTCATTGCTTCGTCACTTCTCAAATACCGCGCCACCGCTTTGCAGACAGATGCAGGCTACTGCACAACTGCCAACAAACGTGTGCAAATTGCCGAGCATCTGCGGTATCTGCCCATGGGTTATTTTAATGAAAACAGTCTGGGTGCCATTACCTCCGTCACCACCAACACCATGGACAACCTCTCCGGCGTGTCCACACGTGTGGTCATGCTGGTCACGGAAGGTATTTTTTCCACGGCGGTTATGACACTGGCAATATTTCTTTTTGACTGGCGTGTTGGACTGCTCATCATCGCAGGGCTGCTGATCTACTACTTTGTCAATCATGCTTTGCAGCAGAGGTCTGAAAAAATAACCAGTCGAAAGCTGGCCGGTGATACGGCAGTCGTTGAGAGGGTATTGGAATTCATCAAGGGAATCGCCGAAGTAAAATCCTATTCTCTGACCGGCAAGTATAACCGCAAGCTGGAGTCTGCCATCGACGAAAATGCTGCGGCCAACATTGACATGGAATTAAAGCTCCAACCCCTCATGTGGGCGCAGAATGCTGTTGCCAAGCTCATTGATGTGGGCGTGGTGGTGCTGTCGCTTGTGCTCTATACCGGCGGCAGAATGGAGCTGCTGAACTGCGTGATGCTCTGCATTTGCTCCTTCCTGCTCACGGAGGGGCTGGAACAGGCCGGTACACAATCGAGCCTGCTGCGAGTGGTGGATACCTGCGTAAATCAGGCAACGGACATTCTCAGCCTACCTGCCATGGATATTTCGGGCAAGGAACTTACGCCAGATTATCACGACCTCCGCGCAGAGAATATTCGCTTCTCCTATGGTGAAAAGCCTATTATAGGCGGTGTCACGCTGGCCATTCCCGAACGGACAACCACAGCGATTGTCGGGCCTTCCGGCGGCGGCAAAACCACGCTCTGCCATCTGCTCTCCCGTTTCTGGGATGTGGATGGTGGACGGGTCACGCTGGGCGGGTACGACGTACGCGAGTACGATATGGACAGCCTGATGCAGAATTTCAGCTTCGTGTTTCAGAATGTCTATCTATTCCATGATACGATTGCAAACAACATCCGCTTCGGCCAGCCGGACGCACCGATGGAGAAGGTCATCGCCGCGGCAAAAAAGGCGCGTTGCCACGACTTCATTATGAAGCTGCCGCAAGGGTATGATACGGTCATCGGCGAGGCGGGAGGCTCCCTTTCCGGCGGCGAGCGCCAGCGGCTTTCCATCGCCCGCGCCATGATGAAGGATGCACCCATCATTATTCTGGACGAGGCCACGGCCAATGTGGACCCAGAGAATGAAAAAGAGCTGATGGAGGCGGTCAGTGAGCTGACACAGGAAAAAACCGTCATCATGATCGCACACCGGCTGAAAACCGTCCGTCACGCCGATCAGATTCTCGTGGTGGACAAGGGGCAAATTGTCCACTACGGCACACACGAGGAGCTGATGGAACAGGATGGTATCTATCGGCAATTTATCAGTGGACGAAAACAGGCAGTCGGTTGGAAATTATAAGGGGAACGGCTAAAACCGACGCAGAGAGATACAAAGCCAAAAATGCCCGATTCACAGCCGCGTGAATCAGGCATTTTTTATTTGGAGGCAGTCAACAATCTCCCGAGATCGGGCAGAATCAGCAGGCACTTCTTATTTCTGGTTTTCTCCGCCTCTGACCGCCGCCCATCTGTTTATCCCTCAGAGAGATTTTCGGTGCAGAAGAGCTGAATGCAGTTTTCAACCATTGTCTGGTCGTAGTCCGTGGAAATACCGGAGGCCAGCCAATAAGCGTAATCACCCGCGTCATATTTGCCCAGCGCATCCAGATCACTTCCATAACGGAACTCAATATGATAGGTGGTTGTGTTGGTATCCGGCGCCATGCAGAAGTAAGTAAACTCACCGGAATCTGCATCATCGCTCTCATACTCGTACAGTCCACGAACATTTTCCATGCCCACATAGTGATAGGTGTGGGAGAACAGCTCCTTACCGTCTGCATCATAGCCCTTGATGGTGGAAGTCGCGCCGTCAAACTCCAGCGTTGCAAGCCCCTCGGTAAAGGAGCAATCATAGACGCCGTTACCGTCTGCATAAGCCTTTACTGCTTCTTCCCCGTAAATCGTGCCGGTTACCATGGAAGAGAGTTTGTCATAGGCTCCCTGGGCGTTCTCCTCACCTACCAAAGCAGTACAGTCATCCAGCCAGAGCTGATTGTACTGGTCATCCAGAATTACCGGCCAAAGCTCCTGATAAGTGCCGGTCAGGTCTGTCATCAGCTGCTTGGCAGCCGCTTCGTTTTCATCAACGGCAGAGACGCCTTCCGAACTGACTGCACTCGCAGAGGCTTGCGTGCTGGAGGCAGCGTTATTTGTGCAGCCTACCAGCAGAGAAAGGGCCAAAGCCATCGACAGAAACAGGCGGAAAACTTTTTTCTGTTTCATCATGTATCCTCCTTAAAAGAAAAGGTGCCGTGGTTAGTAGTTTCTAACCACGGCACATATTTTAAGGGAACACGTCTGCAATTACAATGACCAAGCAGGCTTTTTTCTATCCATTCAGACTTCCTTGCGATATGCTGTCGGCGGAATACCATACTCTCTGCAAAAGGCGGACGTGAACTTGTTTGGATTCAGATAGCCCACCTGCGCAGCGATCTCCCCTATGGTCAGTTTGGTTTCTCTGAGCAGACGTTCCGCAACCTGCAAGCGGTATTTCTTTATGTAGGCGTAAACCGAATCTCCGTAAACGCCGCGAAAGCACTTTTTCAAAACAGTGGGAGACAGCTCAAATCGCTGAGACAGCTCCTCAATGGTATAGTGTTCGTCAAAATGCGCCACCAGGAACCCGTGAATCTGCTTAACTGCTTCGATCTGTGCCGCAGGAAAATATGATTTGCCGGGTTCTTTTTTCAATTCAAGCTCCGTGAGTACCAGCAGCAGTTCCAGTACCTTTACTCGGATATAGCCGGATCGAATGGCAGAAGGGACCTGATATAGTTCGGAAAAGATATGCTCTATGGTGGAATTCGCCCGAATGATCGTAAAATTCTGTACCTGTGCCAGCGCTTTGATCCGTCCTAAATCCACAGATAACAGTGCCAGCACACTTTGCATTTCTTCTGTTACTGCCGAAAAATCAATGGTTACAGTAATCCCATGGTAATGAGCAGTTGGAAACTCGGATTGGTGCGCACTGTCATGGAGGGAGCAAAAGGAGAGATCTCCGGCAGACATATAGCAGTATTGGTGATCCCCAAATAGGCACTCGCTGCGGCCTTCTTTGCAGTAATTGATCTCCATCACAAAGGGTGCAGGCTTCTGATGCCGATTACAGTACGCCATATGCATATCGTTGTAGATCAGCTCAATCCCCGGGAACACCCGATAGAGGGTAATATCACCTGTACCGCTGTCGTTCTCCAGATGGAAACAGCTGTCGCATCCATCTTCCGCAGCGTTTTCGCGAGCGAATGCGCCGTATAGGTCGATGCTTTGGAATTTTCCGTCTCCATTCCCGGACATGGTTTTGCTTCCGCCTGCACGCAAAATGTTTTTGGCAAGCTCATAGGGGCTTTCCATCTGGTATCACCTGCTTTCCGCCTTATCTATCCGAAATGTATCTCTGTCGTGGGGCTGCGCCTGCGGTTCCCTCCAATGCGCTTTTATTTCAGGTACCGCCCAGCCTCCTGCTCCAGCTCATGCCATACCAGATATTCTGCACCGTTCTCATCAAAGAAGCGTTTTAGATCCCGATTCAGCGCGCTCATTTCATCCACCGCGTTCATGGCATGATCAGAGGCGCAGATCTTTCCAAGACTTGTGGCACACATAAGCTTGAAAAATCGCAGGCAGGTCTTGCGGTATGGCGCCCCTTCAAACGCTGCATCGTCCTTCGGCAGGATCTCATGTCCGGCATCCCGAATGGCGCGATAGCCTTCAATGTTGGCATCCAGAATCCGGCTCAGGTATTCCGTATTGCCCTTGAGCTTTTTCAGGTTTCCCTCCGTTTTATAGCACGCAAAAGCCACCGGAAGTACAAATGCCGCATGGCAGAGCAGGTAATCCCCCATGTTCGGCTCATAGGAAACCTTATATTTTGTGCCCTCGAAAATTTCCTCGATCAGCTGCTCATTGGAGGATGCACTTGAAATCTGACCAATGGTGATTTTTTTCAGGTCAATGGAAGCCACATAATCGCTTTCCCGATGGCCCGCCGAGGACGCAAAGGCGAACAGCACGTTTTTCTCCGGCAGCGAAGTGGCAATCGCTTTTGCCCGCGCATTGTTGCCCACAAATACAATATTTTTCGCCCGACTTGCCCCCAGCGTATCCAAAATTGCATCTAACTGCGTATAGCGCAAGACCACAAAGATCACATCGTACGGATCTTCTGGTTTTAGATCCGTTACCACCGGAATTCTGCTCACCGACATTCGGGGCGAGAATTTATCCTTGATCCGCAGGCCGTTCTTTTGGATTTTCTCCGCCCAGCTGCCCCGGGCCAGCAGCGTGACATCTTTTCCGGCGCGGAATAAATTTCTTGCAAGGTTGCACCCCAGCACACCTGCGCCAAACACTAAGATTTTCATCGTCAAGTCTCCCTTTCCTCCAAAAAATGATTGGTTTTTCCAGCCCACCGCCGGATCGCGGTATTCTAGGTGTTTCTTTCCATATTCGTCCTGACCTCCGCAGCGTAATCGCACGTCCAGACGTCCACGCAGCTGGGCAATCTCTCCTATGCTGAAACGGGTATGGAGGCGCAGCTGCTTCATTGGTTAGTTTATTCTAATCACACTATAGCAAAGGACCGCGCAAAAGTCAAACTGTCGATTCAATGAAGCTCCGGGATCATCAGGATTTTCAGCCCCGCCTTTTGACATTGCACTGCGCACATGTTTCCTCCTTCTTGCCGCCCGAGTGGAGGCAATCAAAATGGTCTGCATACACTGGGTGCCTGGGATGGTGATGATGAGCTTTTTCGCCTTCTGCACAAAGTCAATCACCAGGTCTGACAACCGCCCCATGGGGCCAATCATGTAAATATCCACAGCATTCTTACCCCGAAGCCCCTGCAGAAATTGTGTGCACTTGCCGGGAGCATGCCAGAGAAGAGATTCGCAGTCTGATCCAGAAAATTGCAAATAGTACGTTGATTCATTTGGGCATTGATTTTGTATAAGAGCGAAACATTAAGACGTTCAAACGCAGAGAAAAGCCGTTGATTTCGTGTATCAAGCTCTGCGTCTGATACATTGAACGCAAAAATGCCCGCTGCATGCCCGCTCCGGGCACACAACAGGCATCTTGGTTCAGCAGTTTACACTTCGCGAAATCAGCTGATGGATTTATAGCAGGACCGGGAGGGGTTGGGCACCCCATCCCCTGTGAGATAATAGTCCTCCAAAATGTCTTGAAGCAGCAGCTTGGCCTTTAAAATATCCCGACTATCGGGCCGCGCCATGAGATGATGGTGGTAATTCCAGCTACCTGCCACCTTGCTGCCGTCGGAAAGTGTATAAACCTTCGGCTCGGGCTTCGGTTCTCCATGCTCGTTGATCTTAGCCGCATTCCGGAGCAGCTCCAACAGCTGCGGGTCCTGGAATTCCGGATCATCGGGCTGCGCCATAAACCGGTCAAACACCTCGGTGGCTTTCAAGGCGTTAACCCCCAAATACTCGCCCACCTTGCCCATTTTGAACATATTGATCTCCCGGCCCGGGCAGGTAAACT
>CAVEIY010000123.1:0-6192 GCA_963615825.1 Flexilinea sp. | reverse complement strand
GTATAGACGAGCTTTCCCGAGGGGGCTCTCTCATAGCCGTCAAAATATCGGCTGCCGTGATATTGCAATGGAACTGCTCCTTCCAAATTTAAATTAGCATCATTCGCCAATCGCATCTGCCGAGAAAAATTCCGTCAGAAAATAGGTACATGGCTTGCGGCAACGCAAGTGTACGATGTTCCTTTAGAGCTGGTTGATCTCCCGAACCCGATGGCAGGCACAGAAATGATCCGGCAGAACCTCTTCCACCTTCGGAAGCTCCTGCGTGCATTGCTCTGTTGCATAGGGGCACCGGGAAGCAAACCGACAACCGGGCTTCGGGTTGATGGGAGAGGTAACCTCGCCGCTCATCACAATCCGCTGGCGGTTGACATGAATGGAAGGAATGGGAATCGCAGACAACAGCCCCTTGGTATAGGGATGCAGCGGATTCCGGAACAGCTCCTTTGAAGCGCATTTTTCCACCTGACAGCCCAGATACATGACCATAATCTCATGAGAAATGTGCTTTACCACAGAGAGGTTGTGGGTAATGAACATGTAGGTCAGGCCATGCTCCTCCTGTAAATCCTGGAGCAGGTTTAGGATCTGGGCCTGGATGGACACATCCAATGCGGATACCGGCTCGTCGCAGACAATAAACCGCGGGGATACGGACAAAGCGCGGGCAATTCCGATGCGCTGGCGCCGTCCGCCATCCAGCTCATGGGGGTAAGAGAACGCATAACGTCTGGCCAGACCAACGGTGTCCATTAGTTCTGCAACCCGCTGCTCCAGCGCTGCCTTGCCCTTATAGAGCTTCATCACCTTCATGGGTTCGGCAATCAAATCGCTGACGCACTTTCTGGGGTCCAGCGAGGAAGCGGGATCCTGGAAAATCATCTGAATGTTCTTATGGATCATCTTCTTCTGTGCCTTATTGGGACGGGTGACGTCCTCCCCGTCAAAGAAGATTTTTCCGCTGGTAGCGTCATGCAGATTCATGATCGTGCGGCCCAAGGTAGATTTTCCGCAGCCGGATTCGCCAACGACACCCAGCGTGGTTCCTTCTTCAATGGTAAAATTCACGCCCTCTACCGCATGAAGCGCCCCCTTGGGTGTTTTATAGTATTTGCAGAGGTCAACGGCCTCAATAAGCTTCTTCTCAGGCATTTGTCTCCGCCTCCTTTCCGGCTTCTACCCGCTCGCAGTGATGGCAGCGGCACAAATGGCCTGGACTCAGTTCCACCGCATCAGGCTCCTGCTGGGAACAGAGTTCATCGGCATAGGGACATCTGGGGTGGAATGCACATCCACTGGGCAGATTGGCCGGGTCCGGCATCAAGCCTGCAATGGGCTGAAGCCGCCGGGTATCCTTCTCCAGCGAGGGGATGGAGTGGAACAGGCCGATGGTGTAGGGGTGCGCCGTATGGTCGAAGATATCCTCCAGGCTGCCCGTCTCTACAATCTTACCGGCATACATAATCGCAACCGTGTCGCAGGATTCCGCTACAATGCCCAAATCATGCGTAATCAGGATCATGGAGGTGCCGAACTCCTCTTTCAGGTCGTTAATCATGCTCATAACCTGCGCCTGGATGGTAACGTCCAACGCTGTAGTCGGCTCGTCCGCCAGCAGCAGCTTGGGATTACAGGCCAGTGCAATGGCAATGACAACACGCTGCTTCATGCCACCGGAAAACTGATGGGGAAAGTCTCCGGCACGCTCTGCGCCAATGCCTACCTTGCCCAGGATTTCGATCATGCGGCCCTGTGCCTCGGCCTTTGTGCAGTTCTGATGCCGCAGCACCACCTCGGCCACCTGATCGCCCACGGTCATAACCGGGTTCAAAGCCGTCATGGGGTCCTGGAAGATCATAGAGATCTCATTGCCGCGAATGTCCTGGACCTCTTTTTCCGACATCTTCATGATGTCCTTCCCCTTATATTCGATGGTGCCGGAGAGCACCTTGCCCGGTTCCGGTACCAGACGTAGGATGCCCAGCGCTGTGGTGGTTTTACCCGCGCCGGTTTCGCCAACCAGTCCAAGGGTTTTGCCCGGTTCTACAGAGAGATCAATCCCATTGACTGCGCAGACGTCGCCTTCCTCAGTTTGAAAATGAATGGTGAGATTCTTAATATCTAATAAGCTCATGTCTGCTCTCCTTACTTACGCATACGGGGATCCATGGCATCCCGCAGTCCGTCGCCCAGCAGGTTGAAGCACAGCTCTGCAACCACAATAAACAGGGCGGGAAATACGATGACATGCCAGCGTGTGGAAAAGTCATAGATAAAGTCCAGGCCATTATTGAGGATGTTGCCCCATTCCGGCGTGGGAGGCTGAACGCCCAGCCCCAGGAACGAAAGGCCCGCAATGCCCATGATAGCGCCGCCAATATACAGGGAGGCCTGTACAATAATAGGAGCCATGCAGTTGGGGATCACATGGGTCATGATAATCTTAAAGTTGCTTTCACCAAAGGAACGGGCCGCCTCGATGTACTCCTGGCTGTTGATTAGCATGGTAGAGGATCGAAGCTGACGGGCAATAATCGGAATCGTACCTACAGCCAAAGCCAGTGCCGTATTAAACACGCCGGAACCAAGGGCAACCGAAATACAGATAGCCAGCATCATGCCGGGAATTGACATAATCACGTCCATAATCCGCATCAGGGTGGAGTCAATGCGCTTTCCAAAGAAGCCGCAGAGCGCACCGATAATCATGCCGCAGATGATGCCAATGGCAACGGACAAAATGGCAATCAGCAGAGAATAGCGTCCGCCCACCAGCAGTCGGGTCAGAAGATCGCGGCCATAATCATCACAGCCCATCCAGTGTGCCTTGCTGGGCAGTGCAAACCGCTGGGTCAGATCCTGCTCTGCATAGTCATAGGGACTCAGGACACCTGCAAAGATAATGCCCAGAATCATAATCACAAGGATCACCAGACACACCATGCTCAGCTTGTTTTTCCGAAGCCGATGCCAGATTTCTCCCATATTGCTGCGCTTTTTCAGGCGTTCCGTCTGATTCTCCGTAGGTTTCACTGTTGTTTTTGCAGCCATACTTACGCAGCCTCCTTTGCAGCATTTTTCTTGCGCTTGTTGCCGCCGGTATACTGGGCCATGATCCGGGGATCTACGAAGGCGTAGGCCAGGTCAGTCAGCAGGTTTGCCAGCGCAACCACCACCGCACAGATGACAACACAGCCCTGTACTGT
This sequence comes from Flexilinea sp., assembly GCA_963615825.1. Taxonomy (GTDB): domain Bacteria; phylum Bacillota; class Clostridia; order Oscillospirales; family Oscillospiraceae; genus HGM13006. Next base: position 2,986 of record CAVEIY010000123.1, on the reverse strand, counting down.
GATAAAGTCCTTGGACATAATGGAGCTGTTAATGAGCATGCCCATACCAGGGATATTGAAGATCATCTCAACCAGAATGGAGCCAGCCAGGCAGCTGCCCAAGCCGGAGCCAACCATGGTGAGAATCGGAATCAGCGCATTTTTAAGAACATGGCGGGAGATAACCTGCTTTTCCGCAATGCCCTTGGCCCGAGCTGTCCGCACATAGTCCTGACGAATGACCTCCAGCACAGAGGAGCGGGTCATACGGGCGTCCTGTGTAATGGGTCCGATGCCAGAGGCAATGATAGGAAGTACAAAGCTCTTCCACCCATCGGCGCCGGAGGGCGGGAACCATCCCAGCTTCAAGGCAAATACCAGCATCAGGATTACTGCCACCAAGAAGCCAGGCATGGCGTTCATGATAACAGCGAAGGTGGTGGTGGCATAGTCAATGGCGGAATTCTGGTGCAGTGCCGCCACAAGTCCCAATGGAATGCCAATACAGATGGAAATGACCATGGCGCCCAGGCCCAGCTTCAAGGTGTTGGGAATGCGGCTGCTGAGCAGCTCCCATACGCTCTTGGAGTAGACATAGGAATTTCCAAAATCGCCGTGGCAGAGCTTCCAAACATAGTCGCCCAGCTGGACAATATAGGGGCGGTTCAGTCCCATCTCTTCCCGGGTTTCGGCCAACTTGACCTCATCTTTTGCGTTAAGTCCCAGCTTAATCATAGCCGGGTCTGTGGTGCTGAAGAAATTGATGGTGAATACAATAATCACCGCACCCAGAAGCACTGGGATAATCATCAGCAGACGGCGAATGATATACTTTGTCATGTAAAATCCCCCTCCTAAGGAGATATCAGAAAACGCGGCAGCAGGTCTCCCTGCCGCCGCGCGTGCTACGGGATCGGGCGAATGGTGATGCCCTTACGCAAAACGGGATTAGTCGGTCAGCAGAGTAGGATCCACGGTGCAGGAGTTGTCAATGGCAGCGGCAAAGCTGCTGTGGGCATTGTTTACACCGTAGTTCTTGGTGCCGCTATAGATGGGCACGAAGAGATAGTCGTCGTGGATGTTCTGCATGAACTTCTGATAGGTCTCCGTACGCTCCTTCTGATCGTGAGAGGAAATACCCTTGTTGAAGAGTTCCACCTGCTCAGGATCGGTGGACCGAATCAGGATGTTATCAGACAGCGGACCGAACTGCTGCAGCTGGCAAGCGGGATCCTTACCGGAGCCGTTGGAAGCGCTGCCTACGGTCATATCCTGCTGGCCGGAAAGCAGTACAGGAAGAATGGTTGCAAAATCAGCCACGCCGGTGAGGTCCAGGTTAATGCCAACCTTTGCACAGTAAGCCTGTGCAGCCTCCAGCAGCTTGGAATACCATGCGGTACCCTCTGCATAAACGGCAATGGTCAGAGGATTGTCAACAGAGTAGCCAGCCTTTTCCATGTACTCCTTGGCCTTTGCCTCGTCATACTCATACATGCCAAGATCCTTGTAGGCCCAGCTGTCCTCGCTGACCAGGGAAGTTGCAGGCTTATAAACACCTTCGCCCAGGCCCTCTACCATAGCGGTGATATCCAGGCAGTGAGCAAATGCCTTACGGACGTTGATGTCAGAAAATGCGCCGGTGGTTACATCGGAAGCAGCCATCTCAAAGCCTACCACGCCAGGCTCTTCTACGCTAACCAGGCTGGAGTCCATCACTGCGCCATTGTTCAGATTGTTGATGTAAGTTGCCTCGGTCAGGAACACAGCGTCCAGGTTCCCAGCCTGGAAATCAGCATAACGGGTGGACTCTTCCGAATAGAAGTGAACGTCCAGCTCGTCATAGTAGGGCTGATCGCCCCAGTAAAGGTCGTTGCGAACCAGGGTATACTGCACAGACTCTTCCCAGCCGGACTTATCGGACTGGCCATCGCCTGCCAGCTTATAGGGGCCGGTGCCGTACAGCCAGCCGTAGCTGGGATCAGCTTCGCAGTTTTCCTTGTCGAGGATCATGCAGCTTGCATTGGAAAGCATATCCGTAAGAGAGGCATCATAGCTGTTCATTGCCAGCACCACGGTGTAGTCGTCCTCTGCCTTGGAGTTCTCAAGATCCAGCCAGGAGTACATGGCTGCGGTACGGGGCATGCTCATCATATGCTCCAGGGTAAACAGAACGTCCTCAGCGGTCAGGTCGTTGCCGTTGGAGAACTTCACACCCTGACGGAGCTTGATGGTCATGGAGCTGTCGTCATCTGCAAACTCTACAGACTCGGCCAGCTTGGGAACCATGTTGCCGTCTGCGTCCACAGTCCACAGCGTCTCGCCCACTGCGTGAACCAGGAAGCTGCCGGAGTTGGTCTGAAGGTCAGACGCGGGGTCAAAGGTGGTGGAGTTGGCGTCGGTTCCATAGCGGAACACCTTGGGTCCGGTAGACTCAGGCTCTTCCGCAGCAGGCGCCCCCGCCGTGTCATCGGCTTTGTTGTCCTGTGCGGTCGTCTCACCGGCGGATGCCGCAGGCGTATCAGCCTTAGCAGAACCGGTGGATGCAGCGGAGCTTCCGCCGCCGCAGGCAGCCAGGCTAAGCAGCATAGCCAGGCAAAGCAAGGTTGCGATTATCTTTTTCATGTTCTATATCCCTCCTAGGAAATCCATGGCGGCTAAGTGGTGGAATGGAGTTGGTCAAACGTTGTACCGCCATCTACTTGAATTATATCCCGAGTTTTATTACATTTCAATAAATTTTTATACGATTTTTCGTATCATTTTCATTACTTAGTATCAAAAAATGTAGTAAAGCTACATTTTGTTGAAATAGATTTGAAAAAATCACGACGTACTCATGAGTTTGCTTCTCCTTTCCCCCGAACATACCACAAGGCTCTGCCGACCTTCTTTCACAGAAAGTCAGCAGAGCCTTGTTTACGCTCATTATAGAATTGGTTTTGATACTCCACCCGCTCCTTCTGAAAAGAAGGAACAAAACGGTCTGAACAGGTGCTATCATTTTGCT
>CAVEIY010000122.1:0-6221 GCA_963615825.1 Flexilinea sp. | reverse complement strand
TGCCCAGCTCCAGCATATCGCCCAGCACCGCAATGCGCTTAAAGTGGTCGCCGGTACCGGAGGTATCGCCCAGCACCCGAAGCGCCGCCTCGGTGGATTCGGGACCGGCGTTATAGGTGTCGTCGATGATGGTATAGCCGTTCCACTGGAAGGTCTGCTGCCGCTGAGAGGTGTTGACATAGGTGGCCATGGCGTCCTGAATGTCCTGCTCCGGTACGTCATACAGCAGCGCAATGGCAATGGCGCCGATGGCATTGTGGACATTGTGGAGGCCGCTGACCGGCAATGTCACCGGGAAATCGTGCCCCAGACCCACAATCCGGAACTGGCTGCACCCCTCCTTCAGCTCGATATCCACACCGCGCACATCACAGTCCGGATTTTCGATGCCAAAGTACATGGTTTTGCACACGGGATGCTCCCGGAGATTCCACAGAAGCGGCTCATCTCCGTTGAACATGGCCGTTCCGCCGGGATGCAGTCCCTCCAGAATCTCCAGCTTGGCCTTGAGGATGCCCTCCCGGGAGCCGAGATTTTCAATATGCATGCTGCCGATGTTGGTAATCAGCACCGTATCCGGCCGGCCAATGGCGGTGAGCTGACGCATTTCGCCAAAATGGTTCATACCCATTTCCAGCACCAGCATTTCGCAGTCCGGATCGCTTTTTCCGATGGTCACCGGCAGGCCGATGTCGTTATTATAGTTTTTCACCGTGCCGCAGGTATGGTACTTTTTCGACAGCAGCGCGCAGATCATGGTACGGGTGGTGGTTTTTCCCACGCTGCCCGTAATGGCTACGGTTTTGCAGCCGATGGTTTCTTTATAGGCCGCCGCCGTATCCCGCAGCGCCTTTCTGGTATCCTCCACAATCACCTGGGGGAAATCCAGCTCCAGCGGATGGTTGCAGACTGCCGCCGCCGCTCCGTTGTCTCTGGCTGCCGGCACATACCGGTGGCCGTCCGCCTGCCCCTCCAGGGCAAAGAACAGCGTGCCCGGTTCCGCTTCTCTGGAATCATGGCAGAGGCTTGTAATCTCTATGTTTTCCCATTTTGGCTCTACACTGCCGCCGCACCACTGTGCCACCTGTTTCAGCGTTGTCGCTCTCATGGCTTACATTCCCTTCTCTTCCCGGAGGTGGGCGGCAACTTCCTCCCGCTCGTCCAGGTGTGTTTTTTCTGTGCCGATGATCTGATAGGTTTCATGCCCCTTGCCGCAGAGCACGATGATGTCGTCCTTCCGAGCAAGATCCATGGCCATGCGGATTGCTTTCCGGCGGTTTTCCTCCACCAGACAATTTTTCTTATCCGGAATGCCCGCCAGAATCATGTCGATGATTTTGTTCGGGTCCTCGGTTCTGGGGTTATCGGAGGTGATAATGGCGATGTCGGAAAGCCGTGCGCCGATTTCACCCATAATGGGGCGCTTGGTATTGTCCCGATCGCCGCCGCAGCCGAACACCGAAATCAGCCGTCCCTTGCAGAAGCCCCGCACCGAGGACAGCACGTTTTCCAGTCCGTCGGGGGCATGGGCATAGTCGATGAGCACCGTATAGTCCTTGCCAGGGGTAGGAACTACCTCCACCCGGCCCTTTACGCCCTTTGCCGTTTCCAGAGCGCGGACGGCCTGCTCCAGCGGTACGCCCAGTGCAATGGCAGCACCCAGAACGCCCAGTGCATTGTACACCGTAAACTTGCCGGGAATGCCCAGACGCAGCGGAACGGCGTCCGCTCCATATCGTGCGGTAAATTCTACGCCGTCGGAATGGAGCACCGGATGCTCGGCCCACAGATCGTCCTCCGGCGTTTCGCCAAAGGTCAGGGGCTTGCAGGTGGCGGTTTCCAGAATCTTTTCGGTGGCAGCATCGTCGCCGTTGAATACGCCGATGTCGCAGCGCCGGAACAGAATCGCCTTGGCCTTCCGGTATTCCTCCATGGTTTTGTGGAAATCCAGATGATCCTGGGTCAGGTTGGTGAATACGCCCACCTTGAAATGAATGCCTGCCACCCGGTCCAGCACCAGAGAGTGGGAGGATACCTCCATGACCACATGGGTGCAGCCTGCCTGAACCATCTCATCAAACAGCTTTTGCAGTTCAAAGGACTCCGGGGTGGTGCGTTCGGTTTCGATGATCTCGTCGCCCACCATGTTCTGAATGGTGCCGATCAGCCCCACCTTTGCCCCCAGGGTTTTCTCCAGCACGGTTTTCAGCAGATAGGTGCTGGAGGTCTTGCCATTGGTGCCGGTGATGCCCACAAAGGTCATTTTATCTGCGGGGTGGTCAAAGAAATTTGCGGAGGCCAGCGCCATGGCGTACCGGGAGTTTTCCACCAGCACGTAGGGAATCTCGCACTCCGGCGGCCGTTCGCACAGCACCGCCGCAGCGCCCTTTTCCACTGCCATGGGGATAAACCGATGACCGTCTGCGGCATAGCCCGTCACCGCCACAAACAGGTCCCCGGGCTTTACCTGCCGAGAATCGTAGCTGATGCCGGTAATCTCCAGGGTATCCGCTGCGTTTCCGCCAACAACCCCGATGCCCGCCAATATTTCCTTGAGTTTCATTTCTGTCCACTCCTTATCCTTTAGTCTCTGGCACTGAGATCGGAGAATTCCACCTCCACCACAGTGCCCTGTTCCACCGTCTCCCCAGCCTCGGGGGACTGCCGGGTTGCCAGAATGGTGCTCTGGCCGCCCACTGCGCCGATGATCTTCATATAAAGTCCCGCATCGGTCAGCAGCTTACTGGCCGTCTCTGCGTCCTTTCCGGTGACGTCCGGCACCAACACCTCCGTGTTGTCCGGAGCCTGATCCAAATACAGGACCGTCTCGCTGCCGCCGGGAATCACAGCGCCTCCGGCGGGAACCTGTGACGTTACCGTTTCTCCCTCTCCTACCGTGCGGCAGGTGAGGTTCTTTTCCTTCAGCTGCGCCGTTGCATCGCTGAGGGTCATTCCCACCAGCTCCGGCATGGATACGTCCTCCAGCTGTGCCTCCTCCTCGGAATAATCCGGCTGAAGGCCCAGATACGGGAGAATATCCGCCAGAACATTGCGTACCGTCGGTGCGCCCATCTGTCCACCGGAAATATAGTAGCCGGTTTCCCGGGAGGGGGTATCCAGCGCCACCAGACAGATATACTGGGGATGATCCATGGGCGCAATGCCCACGAAGGATACGATTTTATCCTGCACCGGATTGCCGTCCTCGTCAAATACGTCGATTTTCTCCGACGTACCGGTTTTGCCGCCGATGCGGTATCCGGCAATCTGGGCATTCTTTGCGGTACCCTGAGATACCACGGATTCCAGCAGCTGGCACATGGTCTGTGAGGTTTCCTGGCTGATGACCTGACGGAGCACCGTGCGTCCCTTTGTCTCCAGCACCTCTCCCTCCGGTGAAAGCACCTGGTGAACCACATGCGGCTCCAGCACATAGCCCCCATTGACCACGGCCGCAATGGCCCGCACCAGCTGCAATGGGGTAATTTTAAAGGTCTGTCCAAAGGCAGCCGAGGAAAGAGAGGCATAGCTGTCGGGATTTTCCAGGGTCGCTTCATCAAAGAAGATGCCGCTGGCCTCGCCCCCCAGCTCAATGCCGGTTTTCTCCGTCAGGCCGAACTTGTGGACATATTCATAGAGCTTTTCGCCCCCCAGCCGAATGCCGATGTTGGCAAACGCCACGTTGCAGGAGTTTTGCAGGGCTTCGGCGGTACTCTGCTGCCCATGTCCGGCGGAACGCCAGCAATGGAGCGCCTTGGTTCGCCCTTTGATGGTGGTGCTGCCGCTGCAATAAAAGCTGTCGGACAGACTCACCGCCCCCTCCTCCAGCGCCGAGGCCAGGGTGATGCTTTTAAAGGTGGAGCCAGGCTCATAGCCGTCGGAAATCACCCGGTTCCGCCACTGGGTCAGCCGTGCATTGGCCACCGCCGTGTTATAGGCGGAAAGCAGCTGCTCCTGCAGCTCACCGGACTCCTCCATGGCCGCCTGATACTGCTGCTCCAATTCCTCTGCGGTTTTGGTGTCATAAATCACCGCATAGTTGTTGGGATCATAGCTCCCCAGGGTTGCCATGGCCAGAATGTCCCCGGAGTTTACATCCATCACCACCCCAAACGCGCCGTTTTGCACGTCATACTGGGTGATGGCCTCCTGCATATGCTTTTCCAGCATCTCCTGCACCGTCTGGTCGATGGTCAGCACCACGTCGCAGCCGTTGACGGAATCCGCATACTGCTCAAAATGGAACTGCATCTGGGTGCCGTAATTGCCCTTTGCGGTGGCAATGGAGCCGCTGGAGCCGGTCAGGGTTTGATTTTCCGCCGCCTCGATGCCGTCAAGGCCCGTATTGTCGCTGCCCACAAAGCCAAGGACCTGTGCTGCCAGCGTACCGGCGGGATAATACCGGCGGGTGTCCGGCTCCAGATACACGCCGGTGATCTTCTGCTCACTGATATAGGCGCGCACCGAGGCCGCTTCCTCCTGCTCCACCTTCCGCTTGACAATCTGATAGCGATAGCTGGTGTCCTCCATGAGCTTCCGGATTTTCTCCCGGCTGACGTCGAGCAGAGACGACAGCTTGTCCGCAATGGCGTCCAGGTCCTGGCCGGATAAATTCAGCTCATTGGGGTCGATGCAGACGTTTTCCACATCGGCGCTCATGGCCAGCACATTCATATTCCGGTCATAGACGGTGCCCCGGGCCGGGGTTACTTTGCTGATTCTGGTCTGGTTTTCCACCGCCAGCTGGCTCAGGGTGTCGTACTGGATAATTTGCAGGCTCACCAGCCGCCAGAGCAGCGGAATAAACACCGCCACCCCAAACAGCGCCATAAGCACCGCCGTCCGTTTCAGCACCGTCCGATCGGAATCTCCGGCAATGTGCGGCTTTGGAAGGGGACGTTTCAAGGGCAATGATCTCCTTTCCTGGAATCTCCCTTTCTACTATATGCCGTGCAACGTCCCCCATATTCATGGGATCTGGGCGCCCCGAATGTGGAGAATAATATAATCCTCCGGCTGCGGGCGAACCATTCCCAGCTTTTCGGCCTCCTCCGCCAAATAGGCGGGGGCATAAAGCCTCTGCTGCTGTTTTTGAAGTCTTGCTCGTTCCTGATACAGCGTTTCCAGCTGCTCCTGTTTTTCCTGATTGGAAAGGGTCAGCTCATAGCACCTGACTCTGCCTGCCACCAGCAAAACCGCCAGCACAAAGCATAGCAGCGCCGTCAGCCCCCGTCCGATTCCGGATTGTTTACGGTCCTGACTGCCTGGGACCACCACCGCTACAGCTTCTCGCAGATGCGGAGCTTGGCGCTTCTGGCCCGGGGATTCTCCTCCAGCTCTGCCTCGCCGGATACAATGGGCTTCCGGGTGATGAGCTTCACCTGGGGCTTTTTCCCGCAGATGCAAACCGGAAACTCCGGCGGACAGGTGCAGCCCTTGGCCGCGGCTGCCATGGCGGTTTTCACAATCCGATCCTCCAGAGAGTGGAACGTAATCACCGCCAGCCTTCCTCCGGGATTCAGCCGCGGAATGGCCTCCTCCAGCATCTGCCGCACGGAACCCAGCTCATCGTTTACTGCAATCCGAATGGCCTGGAAGCTGCGCTTGGCCGGATGCTGCTTTTCCCGAAGCGCCTGGGGCGGAAGAGCACTGCGGATCACATCCACCAGCTGGAGCGTGGTTTCAATGGGCGCATTTTGACGCTTTCGGTCAATGGCAGCGGCAATCTGCGGGGCATAGCGCTCTTCCCCATAGTCGTATAGAATCTTCCGCAGTTCCTCCCGGGACCAGAGATTCACCACATCATAGGCGGTCAGCCGGTCCTCCCGGTTCATGCGCATGTCCAGCGGTGCATCCGCCATATAGGAAAAGCCCCGTTCGCCGTCGTCCAGCTGCGGGGACGACACCCCCAGGTCAAAGAGCATGCCGTCTACCCCCGGGATGCCCAGATCGTCCAGGATTTGATTGATCTCTTTGAAATTGGAGTGTACCAGCGTCACCCGATCCTTCCACGGCTCCAGCCGCTTTCCCGCAGCCTCCAGCGCCACCTGATCCCGGTCCACGCCAATGAGCCGTCCGGTGGTCAGCCGCCTGACAATCTGGGACGAATGCCCGGCTCCACCCAACGTGCCGTCCAGATAAATGCCGTCCGGGCGAATGTTCAGCCCCTCGATGCATTCCTCCAGCAGCACGGACTTATGCTGAAATTCCATGGCATATCC